>CAYLUO010000011.1:0-8958 GCA_964386885.1 uncultured archaeon | reverse complement strand
CTTCCTTTAAAAGATCAGGAAGATCAACATCTGATAAACCGGTTGGAGCAACTGTGTCAACATCTTCTCCATAACCCAAAACAGCTCCTGCCATTTTCAATAATACACCTTCACTGACAGTTGTTGTTCCTGATGTATCGCCTGTTGTTACTTCTTCATAGCTCTCTCCAGCCATTCTTGCTGCTAAATCTACAGCACCTACTACATCAGCAGTAGCTGCAGCAGCACCGACCACGACATAGGCATCTAAATTATGATCATCAAACAAAAATGTTGGATAATCTCCTAAGTCATAAGCCATGGCTACAGGGCCACAAAATAAAATCGTAGTCATTATTGTTGCGATTATTTTATCTTTCATAATTTTTTCACCTTTTTATTATTCTGTTTTCCTATCGGTATTAACAGAAAACCGTTGGCTTGTCGTCCAGTTCCCATTTTATTCAACCATTAATATTCTATCCCATTTCTGAGACAGAAACTATAGGCTAATGCCTATTTTTGTAATAAATTCTTTAATTTGATACGTATATATACCTTGCTTGAAACAGTTTCTATTGTTTCATTCTTCTTATAAATGATATATTATTCTATTAAAATAAGTTATATAATATCCCTTTATTGTTCCAAAAGGATAAATAAACCTTATTATCAAATAAAGAACGTTATAATAGACTTTAAGATTTGAAACAATCTTACATATCTTTAAAGTATTTTTTCCTTAAGCACACTCTATTCTTTCTCCCTGTCTTTTCTCTTTCAACCAATCCTCTTTCTTCTAAACTCTGAATTATTCTACTAACTTTGGCTTTTGAAAATCCAGATAATTCTACTAGTTTTCTCTGATCTACTTTATCTGTATGTTGATCTTTAATTAAATCAACAATCATTTTTTCATTCTCATTTAATACTGATAAAACAAGTTGAGATCTTTTTGATAATAATCTGTTAACTATTACTGCTGTTATTATAACTGCAAGAATTAGAACAACAAACCATTTTTCATTTAGATTTCCTATTAATCCTGCTTCCATTGATTCATAATAAACTCTTATTGGTATAACATCTCCTTTTTCCATATTTTCGAAATTCCATGACACTATTATTCTTCTTCCATCACTTCCTATTTTTGCATCACTAGGAGAAAGCGGATAGTTATCATTATCCATTAAAGCCATACCATTTGGAATTTTTACATTTATAGAAATTTCTTCTGTATCCCATAATACAGGAATATCCAAGGAAAAATAACTTACATTTCCTTGTTTTTTAATTGTATCTTTTACTGTAAAAGACGGATTTATTTCTATTATTCCAACCATAAAAGGCGATTCTGGCTCACAGATTAAAATATTTTTAATATCCTTTATTTCTTCACATTTTCCATCCTCTATTTTTATATCACTAAAATCACAATCGCAAGGAAAATTAACTTGTTCTATTTCATCTGTGAATATATATTTTGCATTTATTTTTGCATCTCTATCTATATCAATATCCAAGTTAATTTTTCTCATTGAATTTGCAGAAACTGTATTTATAAGTAATATAAATATTATTGGAATTAAAATGAAACGTTTCATATATAGAACTAATAATTTTCAATATAAATAATTAATCATTCTCTTATTATATTAATTTTTGCTCCACAATTAGGACATCTATTACTTTGGTCTAAATTTATTTTATCAACAAACATTCCTGTCCTTTCTATAACTGGATGTCCACAATTATAACAATATGTATTTTCATAATCAGTTCCCCAAATATTTCCAATATAGATATATCTCATTCCTAGTAGTTTTGATTGAAATGCCATTTTTTCTAATATTTCTTGATTTGTAGTAGGTATATTCATTAATTTATATGCTGGAGTAAACTGTAACAAATGATAAGGAATACTTGAACTTAGATTATTTGTTATCCATTCTACTAACTTATTATTATCTTCTTGTTTGTCACCTATTCCAGGAATTATAAGATTTGTTATTTCTGTGAAAACTCTATGTTTACTGAATTTTTTCAAACAAGTTAAAATAGGTTTAACATCTGGAATAGAACAATATTTTTTATATAATTCAGGATTTAATGATCCTTTTATATCAACAACAACTGCATCAAGATACTTTCCAATTTTCTTTACTGCCTCAGATGTCATATAACCGTTTGTCACAAAAACATTTTTTATATTATATCTTCTTGCTATTCTTGCTGTTTTGTATGCAAATTCAAAAAATACTGTTGGCTCGCCATATGTATATGCAATTATTTTTACTCCTTTTTTATTAGCTAATTTTACTATTTCTTCTGGTGTATATGTTTTGGCATCTTTTTCTTTATAGTCTTGGCTTATATCAGAATTTATACAGAACTGGCATTTAAAATTACAACCAAACGACGATAAAGAAAGAGCTTGAGTCCCAGGATAAAAATGAAAAAATGGTTTTTTCTCAATAGGATCTATATTCATTGAAATTATTTTTCCAAATGTTTTTGTATATAAAGTTCCATTTTTGTTTATTCTTGTCTTACAAAATCCTGTCTGTCCTTCTTCTATTAAACATTCTCTTGCACATAACTCACATCTGATTTTTTTACCGTGTTTTGTCCACAACATTGCGTCTTCCATAGAAACACTTATATATAGTATTTGAAATTATTAAACATATAACAGCCCTGATAGCTCAATGGAAGAGCAGCTGTCCCGTAAACAGCAGGTTATGGGTTCGACTCCCATTCAGGGCTTAACTATTAAAAATAGAAAGTCTTTATTTTGTTAAGTGATATTATGGAAATTGTGATAGAAATTAAAAAAGGAAATTTACAGAAAGTAAAAGAAATTTTATTGAAAGATGATATAGTTTCAAGAGCAACAATTGTTTTTAAAGAAGCCAAAACACTGGGTTTTGATAATAAAAATTATTATTGTTATATATCTGGATTAGAAGAGCAATGTGAAAAAGCTAAAGAATTGGTTAAAGATATTGCCAAAGTAATTGAAGATGAAAAAAAAGAAGAAATAATAGAAAAAATCAAACAAGAAGAAAATACTGCAATGGAAGGATTTGGAGGTATATTTGGATAAGCGACTGTAGTCTAGTCTGGTAGGACACGAGCTTGCCATAGCATTGCAAAAAGCTTGTAACTTGGGTTCAAATCCCGGCGGTCGCATGTACTAACATTTAAATCTATCTAATCGAAAAATTATTTATCAAGAGGATTTGTATGATATTTTTCAGCAAGAAGCCAAAACAAGAAGAAGAAATGAAAAAAATAAAAAAAGCTGTTGAAGCAAAAGATATTGCTAGAGAAGAATCTGAGTCTTTTCCAGAAAATTTTCCTGAAATGCCTGAAAGTATGTCAGAATTTACAGAGAGAATAGAACCTGAAATGCCAGAACGAATATCAAGGCCAGAACCTATAGTATCTGCACCACTTTTTGTTAAAATAGAAAAATATAGAAATGTTCTTAATACTTTGAATGATTTGAAGACAACTGTTCTTATGTTGAAAAATGCATTAGTTGTGCAAAAAGAGCTTGAAAGAACAAGAGATGAAAATGTTAATCTTATCCAATTAGGAATAAACAAAATAGACAAAAAATTATTAGCATTAGATGCAGAATTTTTAAGACCTAGAGGATATATAGAACAATTACCAACACATATGCATGAATCAGAAGGTTTAGAAGGTGCAGTAGATAATCTTAAATCTCAAATAGATGATCTGAAATCAGAACTAGAAACAGTATAAATAAGTTTTTAAATCACCTTTTTCTATTATCTTTAACACGCAGGGGTAGCCAAGTGGTCAACGGCGCAGGCCTTAGGAGTCTGTCTCTTAGTGGGTTCCTGAGTTCGAATCTCAGCTCCTGCACTAAAATTTAATCAAAATTCTAAAGAAATCTAAAAAAATTAAAAAAAGAAAAATAAAAAATCTATTTTTTCAAAAAGTCAAGTGTTGCAAATATAGTGCCGCCCAATGCAAATATCCATCCAATTATCTGGAATAGTTTGAATCCATATAATGCTATCGAAACAAAACCTTCCCAGAATGTTAATGTTGCTGAGGAGAATAGTCCTGCTAGTAAAAACATTAAACCTGCTATTACTATCCAGTTAAATCCTCTTACTGATTTTTTTCTTACTCCTGCATGTTCTGCTAATGCTGGCACTAAAAAGCAAATGACTCCAAGCCATATTAGATCTAATACCATACATACACCTTGGAATAGAATTCTTTTTTTCGCAATTTAAAGATTCACTTTAAGCAAAAATTGACAAAAGTTAGATAAATTATAAAATTCATAATATTTACATGAAATCTATTGATATAAAATGTCCTAAATGTGGGAATCCTTCTCATGAATTAATAGAATGTGAAGATTGTGGTGCTATTGGTTGTACAAGATGTATGAAAAAAAGATATAGTAAATGGGTATGTCATAAATGCGAAGATTCTGAAAGAAAATCTTATTCGTCTGATAAATATTATTCTCGTGACAAATCGTCAGATGATGACGCAAATTCTGCATTTTCAGCTATGTTCGGTTAATATTTTTTTCTATTACTTTTCCGTTTGGTGTTTTTTCTTCAAATATCTGACATTGAAATTTGTATATTTTTACATTAGGATTTGTCAATATATTAGGATCTAAACCAGCTTTAAAACATAACTGTTCTAAAAATTTTTCTACAGACCATTTATATTCAACAGGAACTTGTGGGAGCAAAAGCCCAGATATATGACCATATATAATAATCAATCCATCTTCTCCTATTTTTATTTTTTTTGCGTATTCTTTTTGATTATTACCATCCACAGGCTCTAGTTTTGTTAATATAGAAATTTCAAATACAATCTTATCCATTTCTTTTTTTTCTAATGGTGGAAATCTTGGGTCTTTAAATCCTGCAGAAATAGCAGCTTTCTGAACAGCTTCACCTAATTCTAAAATTGGATATGGAAATCCAATACACCCTCTTAGTTTATGATCAGGATAAGAATGAATAGAAACAAAAATTCCTTTTTTTTCTTTGAATTTGGTTTTTTCTATTCCCACTTGGTTTGAAAAATAATTTTCTATTGTTTTTCTTACAATTGAAATAAGTTCTTTACTATCTTGAAGGTTCATAAAAATAACTAGAAAAAGAAAAATAAAAATGAGAGACTCCTAGATATCGTCGTCTTCCCATTCCCATTCTTCCTCTAAATCAGCATCCTCTATTTCATCAAATTCTTCGTCATCAAGTTCTTCAGACATTTCCTCACTAATCCAATTGTTTAGTAAGAGAAAATATTTAAAGGTGTATGAAAGCACTATAAAGTGATAAAAATAGATACCCTAACAGAATAGTTTAAGGCTGGAAACAATCTTAAAATTACAATAGATACATCTTCCTTTTCTTTGCTTTAATTCATCTCTGTCATTCGGTTTTCCGCAAGAAGGACATTTTATATTTTTCCAGTTCGACATAAAACTATAATTCGGTTTTCTGATTTAACTGATTTTGTTTATTTTCCGATATATATTACAGGCTTGCTATTAGAAATTCCTTGATTTTCTATAATTACTTTATTGTCTCCTTTTGTGAAATGAGTTGTTCCATTAATGTCTATATTACTATATACAATAAAAAGTGTAATCTCTTTTCCTGATGTTGTTATGTTTATATTACCTCTTTGACCAGACATTGATGTATCTTCTTTTAGATTATAAGTAAAATTAAGATAATTATTTGTTGGATCTGATTTATATGTTCCTTCAGTTACTTTTAGATTAATTGTTCTTTTCGCATTTTCTCCTTCTGATGCAACTTCTTTTATATTATTATCTATCATTTCCAAGTTACGAAATGCTTCTGTAATTGTGGATGAGTCTTTTGCCTTGTCTAATGCTGGACCAACTACAACTAGTACTAAAGAAACTGCAGTTATTCCAAATAAAATAACTAATGTAAATGAAACAAAATGGCTTAATCCTTTCATTAATCTAAATTATAGGATTTTGATTTGATTAATATTATTAGTATTCAATTTTTATTTTAACCCAGTCTAAGAATCTTTTGGATCTATTTAAATATGTTTCGATTTATCGTAATGTATTTCGATTTATCGGATTGAACCATATGTACCATATATGAATCAATAATCTAATCTTCTGATCAAAAGAAATTATTTATTAATCTAATTTATATGATTTCTGGAACTTATCTTTATATGTTGATTCTGTTCCTACTAATTCAACATCAAAAAATCCATAATATCTATTTTTATTAGCTGGTGTATCAAGAGTTATACTTTCATTATACGCACCACTATCATAACTTACATACAATACATATAGATTACCATCTGTGTAACTAAAGTTTGTTTCCCATATTCCTTGATCAACTATGTTATTTTGTGAATCAGAAGAACCATTCATAGTCAAAACTGCATTTATTTGTTGATTTAAAAAATTCAATATAGTTATATTCATTTGATTTGTACTATGGTTAGCATTTATTCCAACAAATAACATATTAAATGTTAATAATCTTTCAGTTAGTTTTGTTCTTGTGAAATTAGAATAGTCATAAACATTTGTAGAAATATTTGATTGGTGCGAAGAAATTCTTATTGCTTCACTCAATTCATCAACAGAATTTATAAAAAATTCTGTTTCAAAATCTCCATGTAATTTTCTTTCCTTTTCCAAAATATCTGGAACATTAGAACTAATCTTAAGCGCTATCAAAAGTATTACTATAATTACAGATGTTAGCAAAAACATTTGTCCTTTATTTTTCATTCAAATCCCCATAAATAAATTCTCACATCTCTTGGTTTATACTCATCAATATCGCCAGCTATAAGATAACTAACAGATAACACAGTATTATTTTGTGATGTTATTGAAGTTGGAATTTCAGTTATGTTGGTTGTTTGATTATATATAACGACTTCATATGTCAGAAAATTTGGTATAAAATTATTAAGATTGGTTTCAATATTAGTTACATTATTATTAACAGCATCGTCTCTTAAATCTCCTCTTTTTTCTAGAACTTCTAATCCATAATATGCTTTATACTTATAATTTGCTCTTTGATATTCTGGTGATGTTGGTGGATTTTGAAATAAGAAAACAAGTATAAAAAGTACCATCAAAATTGATATTACTGCTTCTAATGTAAATAAAACTCCTTTCATTAGCTTTCACTTATTTCTATTCTAAATTTATATCCTTCACCAAATATTTTTCTTAGGTTTTCATATGTTACACTTCTTAATGCTTCTATTTTGTCTGATGCTAAAGAAGTTATTGTTTCTTCAGGAAACTTTTTAACAATTAAAGGTTTTTTCTGAAATCTTAATGCATCTATTTTTAGAGTTCTTGTTAATCCTGGTGTACTATTTGTAGCATAAAATGCAACATAATCTATACCATCTGAAGCATTGAAAGAAGAAACATTAAAAGAAGAACTTATTTCTTTTTGGAATGTTGCCCATTGTCCAGTTGCCATTCCAGATGTAAAATCAGATGTTATAGTTTCAGTACCATCATTTAATAACATATATATATTATTGATATCAGTTTTGTTGTCGATATATAATCTTGCATAAACATACCAACTATTTGATGCACCAGTTATATCAGAAGCAGGATCATATTTCAGTCCTAATCCAGCAACATCAAAAGTTCCTGTTATGTTTATACTATTGCTACCCATTTTACTATCTGAATCTGCAGCTGCTGAACCTGACCCAGCATAAGCTGACCATGAACCTGTTGATTCAGTATATGAGTCACCATCACTTGGAACCCAGCTTGCTGTATCATAAGTAATAGAATAACTTGGTGTTGTTACATCTTCATCAACAGAATAATATAAGAAATATTTCTTTTTTTGATCAGCAGAAATATTTATTAAAAATGTTAGATTTGTATTACTCAAGAACTGACTTGCACTAAATGACTCTTCTGTTAGATCTTGGTCCACTTCATTTCCATCATTATCATAAAGTCTTAAAGTATCGTTCCATGGATTGTTCGTATCAAAATCAAAATAAATCATTACTGGTTCGTTTGTTCTTGACTCACTTGCATCTTCCTCTATTAAAATTTGGACTGCATATAACTCATCTGATAATCCTATTTGGACTGGAGTTTTTGAAGAATCTTCCTCCCAATCTGTTGGCTTTCCTTTTCCAGTAAAAAAATGTTTGTAAAAATTTTCTGCTATTATTTTATACTCAGATGTTTTTGTCAGGCCAGCAAAACCACCAAAATAATTTGTTATGAATATAAGCACTACAACAAAAAAGAATAAGAATATAGATACTGCGATTGAAAAATCTACAAAGTTCATATTAATCTATATTAAATTTCATTTTCTTCCATTTCTATTTTTTGTTCTCTTGATTTTTTTGTTAAAAAGTAAGATACAAGAATTATTAATATTGCTGTAGTTATAGCTAATAAGGCTGATTTACTTTGCGTTATTTTTAATATAATAGTTTTTATTTTTTCTGTTGTTTTTCCAACTCCAGATTCTTCTCCTGATGATATAGTCGTTGTTGCTCCTTCTTGAGTAGTTGTTGTTTCTACTGGATTTAGATTATTTATTATAATTTCTTTGCTTGTTGTATTTTCATTTCCTGCCTGATCTTTTGCTATGAATTTTAGAGTGTAAGTTCCATCTGACAAAGATGTAGTATTAAAATTTCCTGTGCATCTATATTGCTTACCTTGTGTTTGCTGTAAACAATTCATATCTCCTATAGTTGAACCTATTTCGAATTTTGATTCTGAAGGATTTACAAGATAAGTGTCAGTAACAATAACTTTTGGATATATCATTCCACTGACTTGTGTTTCTAAAGGTTGCAATATATCCAGAGTAGGTGGTGTATTATCAACCGTAACTGTTATAGTATTTGAAACTAGATAATCCATTGTCCCTGTTGTATTCA
>CAYLUO010000010.1:5369-8983 GCA_964386885.1 uncultured archaeon | reverse complement strand
ATCTGTTATATCATCATTTCTCCATTTCTCTTTAAGTCTATCCATCTCTTTATTATATCTCTCTAATGTTTGTTTATAATTATCTGATTTCAACATAAATCATTCAATATAAATATAATTAATTAAATTTTTAAACCTAATTTTTTCAAAACAGCTATTGCATTATAACCTATTTTTTCATTTATTTTTTTATTTAGTTTCATTTTTTTAATTTCCTCTATGGTCACCCATCTAAAATCTTGATGCTCATCTGATAATTTAACTTTACCATCGAAATCTGTAACTAAAAAATCATGTGCAACAATTTGTCTTTTAAGATTCTTGTCCAAACTTTCATGATATCCTAAATATTTAATTTTTTTTGCTATAAGTCCTGTTTCTTCTTTTAATTCTCTAATTGCAGAATCTTCTAAACTCTCAAAAAATTCAAGACCACCAGAAGGAAATTCCCATATACCTGAATAAGTTTCTTTTTTAGATCTTTGGACTATAAGAAATTTATTATCTTTCTTTATGGCTATAACAGGACCTGTTACAAATGTCCAATCTGAAGGTTCATCAATTCTCATAATATCTTTGAAAGATTTATTATTTAATTTATATATATTATAGGGATACTATGACAAAATTATTTTTTAAATTCTTTTCTATAAATGATGGACTTTGCCAAGTACAGAGAGATATAATAAAAAGCATAAAATCTATTTTTGGAGTGATAGTAAATTTTCAAGAAATTGACATAAGAAATAACAAGGAAATGAGAGAAAAATATAAGATTACTTCATCGCCAACTATTATAATAAGTTGCAGAGAACAGGAAAAAGAAAGGTTTATTGGCTTGACCCAAGAATTGTTTCTGAAAAAAGCTATACAAAAAATATCTAAAGAATGTAGATAAATATGAATGATTTGAGTCTTTTAGACTATACTGAAATAGAACCTAGATTATATCAGAAGAATATTGCAGCTACAGCTGTAAAAAATAATACGTTATGCATACTTCCAACTGGCATGGGAAAAACTTATGTTGCAATTATGACAGCAGCAAAAAGATTAGAAGATCATTCAAATAGTAAATTTCTTATGGTTGCGCCAACTCGTCCTTTAGTAAACCAGCATTATAAAATTTTCAAAAAATTACTGATTCTAAAAGACGATTTGTTTATAGTTTTAACAGGAAAAATAAGACCAGAAGATAGAAAGATATTATACAATAAAGGCAGATTGTTTTTTGCAACTCCTCAAACAATTAGAAATGATCTAAAAAATGGAATATTAGATCTAAAAGATTTCTCTCTTCTAATTATAGATGAATGCCATAGATCTGTAAAAAAATATGCATACAATAAAGTTATTGATTATTATATGGAACAAGCATACAATCCTTTAATTTTAGGCTTGACTGCATCACCTGGTGGAATAAGATATAAAATAGAAGATGTTAAGAAAAATCTACATGCAGATGCAATAGAAATAAGAACTGAAAAAGATGAAGATGTTAAACCATATATTCAAGATGTAAAAACTGAAAAGATTTTTGTAGAGCTTCCAAGTGAATTCAAACAAATAAGAAAAAATCTAATGGAAGCATACACTGGTAGATTAGAAGAATTAGTGAGAATGAGAGCAATAAATTCAACAAAAGTTTATAAGAAAAATTTAATTGATCTTCAGAAAAGATTAGCAATGTCTTATAATAGAAATAAAAATAATTTCATGGCAGCAAAAGGGATGAGTTTGTGTGCCCAGGCAATAAAAATCGAACATGCATTAAATCTAATAGAAACACAGGGAATCACTCCTTTGAATAAATATCTTAATGAAATGGGAAAAACTTCTACATCAATGGCAACTAAAAGAGTTTTATCTGATCCAAGAATTATAATAGCTGCAACAAAAGCAAAAAAATTATATGAACAAGAAATTGAACATCCTAAATTAGAAAGATTAATAAAAATAGTAAATCAGGAAACAAAAAATAAGAAAAATTGTAAGATAATTATATTTGCAAATTACAGATCAACAATAGAAAGAATTGTAAAAGCACTTAAGAAAAATAATATAGAAGTCAGAGAATTTATTGGTCAGGCAATAAAAAATGGCAAAGGGTTATCACAAAAAGAACAAATAGAAATTCTAAATGAATTTAATTATGAATTGTTTAATGTTTTAGTTTCAACAAGCATTGGCGAAGAAGGATTATCAATAAATGAAGTTGATGTTGTTATATTCTATGATTCGGTCGCATCTGAAATAAGAAAAATCCAAAGATCTGGCAGGACTGGAAGAACAAAACAAGGTAAAATTATTTTTTTAATCACTAAAGATACTAGAGATGAATGGTACTTCTGGTCTGCATATAATAAAGAGAAAAGAATGAGATCTGTACTAAAAGATTTACAAAATAAAAGTCTAAATGATTATGTGAACTAAATGCAAAAAATATTAAAGAAAGATGATGAGATAGTAGTTCTTATAGACCATAGAGAAAAAAGATCTCTTGTTTTTGATTATCTTAAAAAAATGAAAATTAGTTTAAGTGAAAATTCTCTAAAGGTTGGGGATTATATAATATCTGATAGAACTGTTGTAGAAAGAAAAGAAGCAAAAGATTTTATTAAATCTATTATAGATGGTAGATTATTTGAGCAGACTGAAGATTTGAAAAATAATTTTGAAAATTCTATTATAATAGTTGAGGGTAGTTTTAATGATAATGGTGGTATGAGTGAAAATGCTATAAAGGCTGCTTTGGCTTCTATAGTTTTAGATAATAAAATTAGTATTATTTCGACAAAAAATGAGAATGATACTGCAAAAATGATTTACTGGCTGGCAAGAAAAGAACAAGAAGATAAGAAAAGAGATATTGGAATAAAGGGAAAGAAAAAACCAAAAGATGTTAAGAAGTTACAAGAACATATTTTATGTTCTATTCCAAATGTTTCTACTATAACATCTAAGAAATTATTAAAAGAATTTGGTTCTGTTAAAAATGTTATAAATGCAAAAGAAGAAGAAGTGAAAAAAATAAATGGGCTAGGAGACAAGAAAGTTAAGAAAATCTTAGAAATTTTAAAAAAGAAATATTAATATATAAAATAAGAGATTAACTATGATTGATAATAACGAAAAGAAAAAAACTTATAAATTTTATAAAATGCTTATTAAAAGAAGTAAAGAAGCAAAAGAGAGACCTGAAATTCTAAAGACTATAAAATTTTAAGCTTATTATACTAATCTAAACATAGGTGAATATTTGAGAAAGGTTATTATAGTTGGTTATGATCCTGGAACAACAGCTGCAGTTGCTATAATAGACACAAACAAAAAAATTCTTTTTCTAACAAGCAAGAAAGGATTAAAAATAAACGAAGTTATAAAAGAAATATCAAAAATAGGAATTCCAATTATAGTTGCAACTGATAAAAATCCATTACCAAAAAGTGTCGAGAAACTAAATAATTCTTTAGGAGCTAAAATATTTTATCCTCCTAAATCTTTGTCAACAATAGAAAAATGGTCTATAATAAAAAACTCTAAAAAGAAAGTCAAAAATGATCATGAAAGAGATGCATTAGCTTCTGCCATTAAAGCATATGAAAAATATTCTA
>CAYLUO010000010.1:3788-5269 GCA_964386885.1 uncultured archaeon | reverse complement strand
AAGAAAAACCAAAACGAAAAATTGATATTTTTGAAGCAAAAGAAATGAGAGATGAAATAAATTTATTAAAAGAAAAATTAATAGAAAAAAATGAAATCATTTCCAAATTAAAGAATTTCAGAAAATTAGAAAATAAAAATTATATTCCTATTATAGAAGTTGAAGGAAGTATAGAATCTATAAAAGAAAATAGCAAGAATTTTTCATTAAGAAATAGAGTAATTTTATTGAGAAATATAGATCAAATAGAAGTTCTAAATGATTATAATATAGATGCTGCAATAGTAGAAAGAATAAATGAAAAAGTGTTAGAAGGTGTAAACTTTCCAGTTTTACTAAAAGATGGTATTTCTATTGAAAAGATAAATAATATATTAGCCATAGAAAAAAAGGAATTTGAAAATAAAATCAACAAGGCAAGAAAAGTTGGGTTTGTCAAATGGTTAAAAAAATACAAAAAAAGAAAGCTATAGAAATTGCTAAATTTCTGATAAGATTAAACCTATTGCTCATTCCATTTTATCTGATAGTATATTTTGATCTTTCTATAATTCAACTTCAAAATGGATTCGCCCTGCTAATCTCAAAAATTCTTAATATAATAGGATATGAAAATACTGTCTCTGATTTTATAATTTTTATTCAAGATAAACTTGTAATAGATATGTCATTTGATTGCTTAGGATGGAAATCGATGTATTCTTTATTTGCTCTTGTATTTGCCATAAAAGAAAAATTGAATAAAAAATTGAAATTTCTATTAAAATGGCTACCAGTTATTTTTTTATTAAACATATTCAGAGTTGTATTCAATATAATAATAGGGCTTAAATTTGGAATTAAATGGATGAATATATTTCACTCTATATTGTGGCAGGGTGGTATGATAGCTGTTGTATTGGTCATTTGGTATATTTGGCTAAGACAAACAAAATTAAATAAGAGGTAGTGCAAAAATATATTATAGAATTTAACCATATTATAATAGGTATAAAATGGAAACAAAAGAACTAAAAAATGACTCTTCATCAAAGAATATGAAATTAAAGTTATTAGAAAATGAAAGTAGATTTGCTGATTTAGAATTAGACTTAGGTAAATTAGAAGATAAATTCAAAGAAGTTTGGAATTCAGTTCCTGATATAAAAGAGAGATCTGAACGTATAGAAGATTTACTTAATATAATAAATCTTGGTCTTGTTGATTATAAAGATAAAGCAAATAAATTGAAAACAAAAGTGTCTGAACTGGAAACTTTACCTACAAAAATAGATGAACATTTTAAGACTCATTCTGAAAGAATTAGAGAATTAACGCCACAAGTTGAAGTAATTGTTGAGGAGAGTGGGACAACGATTAAAACTGTCGAGAGATTAGAGCATACAGAGTCGGCAGAAGATACACGATCACTAGTTGTTGCGCTTGGTGATCGAAGAAACGAAACAAGAAAGAGATGGCGTATGTGGAAAAAAATAGGGATA
>CAYLUO010000010.1:0-3778 GCA_964386885.1 uncultured archaeon | reverse complement strand
TCCTTTTGTTTTTGAGTGAACTTTCAACAAAGATACAGCCATTAAGTACTGTAAAAGATGATATTTTTAAAAATATTAAACAAGAGATTTTACCTGATATGAATTCTTTGAAAGATTCTATTGGAAAAAATAGGATGAGTTTGGAACAAATTGGAAGTGAAATTGGAGAATTTAGATCAAATTTAAAAGCATTACAACAAACAGTTCAATTGGTCGATATGAATTCTGTCATTCAACAATTTGATAATTTTAATATTAGGATAGCAAATGTTCAAGCTGAAATTGATACATTCAGAGATCAACTTCCTTCAAAAGAATTATATGATAAAGACCTAGACATAATGAAAAGTAAAATACAAGATTTCAGCTCTAATGTTATTGAATTAAATACAAAATCGAAAGAAATGGAAACAAATCTTGAATCTCTAAATAACAAAATAACAAAATTCAATGTAACAGGAAGATTCAATGAATTAAAAGTTGATATAAAAGATAAAGAAAAACTAATCTTCAAAAATGAAAGTAAAATAGATGAATTAAATAAAAGTTTTGAAAAAAGAGATGAGGCTTTAGGAAATAAATTAGTTAATTTAGATAAAGTAATGAAAAAAGCTAAAAATATAGGATTTCTAGAATCAATAAGAAAAGAAGTTGAAGATCATGCTAAAAATTTAGAAGAAACTAAAAATACTGTAGAAAAATTAGCAGATGAAACTGGAAAAATGTATTATGAAATGAAGAAAAAAGTTTCTGGATTTAGTAGTACAGAAAAAGAAATTGAAAATTTAAGATTTGATATTTCTCAATTAAAGAAATCAATTCCTTCAAGTGGAGCAAATAAGAATATTATAAATGAACTCAAAAATGTTTACAAAGAAATTGATAATCTCAAAAGAACAAAAGAAAAAATAATACCAACCAAAGGCGTATCCAAAGATGTGATAAATGAACTTTCATCACTAAAAGAAATTGTCTCAAGATTAACAATAGAAAATGAAAGAGTAAGAGAGAATATTGGGAAAACAATACAAGTTAAAGGAGGGATACCACCACATATTGTCGCAGAAATGGTAGATAAAATGAAAATAATGGAAAGACGATTAAATCTTTTGGAAAGTGAAATAACTAAAGAATTAGTGGTAAAACCTGTAATTCTTGAGTAACGTTTAAATGTTTTAATTTAGTTTGATTATTATGGCCTACACATTGATAATAGCAGAGAAACCGCAAGCAGCAAAAAGGATAGCAGAATCCTTAGCAGATGATAAACCAAAGAAAATAGAAAAGCGCGGAGCATATTATTACGAATTTAATAGAAATGGAAGAAAACATTTATGTGTTCCAGCAGTTGGTCATTTATTTGTCTTAAATGAAATAAAAAAAGGAAAGGGCTGGTCATATCCAATTTTCTCTTATGAATGGGTTCCTACTTTCAAAAGAAGAGGAATGACCTGGGTAAAAAAATATTATGAAAACATACAAGAATTGGCTGAAAAAGCTGATGAGTTTGTTGATGCTGCAGATTATGATACTGAGGGTGAAGTTCTATTATATAATATATTAAGATTTTTGTGTGATGTCAAAGATGCAAAAAGAATGGTATTCAGTACTTTAACAAAAGATGAATTAATAGAATCATATGATAATGCGAGACCACATATTTCTTTTGATGTATTAGAAGCTGGTTTGACAAGACATGAATTAGATTTTCTTTGGGGTTTGAACACAACAAGAGCAATGACATTAGCAATGAAAAAACATTTCAGGGGATTCCAAGTTATATCAAGTGGTAGAGTACAAAGCCCTACTTTATCAATTCTAAACAAAAAGGAAAAAGAAATTAAAAAATTTATTCCCATTCCATTCTGGCAAATTCAAACTTATTGTAAATATGATAAAACAAAACTTTTAGCAAGTTATGAAAAAGATCAGATATGGGAAAAGAACAAAGCAGATGAAATTGTAAAAGACTGTAAAGGAAAAAAAGCAGAAGTAAAAGATGTCCAGAAAAGAATTTACAAACAAAAGCCGCCAGTTCCATTTAACACAACAACATTACAGACTGAAGTTTATAATCAATTCAAATATTCTCCAAGACAAACAATGTCATATGCAGAAGCATTATATCAAGCTGGATTAATTTCCTATCCTAGAACCGCATCCCAGAAATTGCCTGATAAAATTAATTATGTAAAGATTTTGAAGGCATTAAAAGGAATGAGAGGATTTGGAAAAATTGTTGACAAGATTCTTGCTAAAAAACAAATAAAACCAACTGAAGGTAAAAAAGAAGATAAAGCACATCCTGCTATTTATCCAACTGGAGAAGTTCCAAAAAAAATAACAGCACAACAAAAGAAATTATATGATTTAATTGTTAGAAGATTTTTAGCATGCTTCGGAGATGAGGCAACAAAAGAAAGTATTAAAATTGTTTTGGATATTAATGGTCATAAATTTAGTATCGCAGGCAGAAGACTTTTGGAAAAAGGATGGACAGAATTTTATGAAAAATTCTTGAAATATGAAGAACAGATCTTACCTGAAATGGAAAAAGGAGAAAAATTAGACATGGAAAAAATAGATTTGTTAGATAAAGAAACTCAGCCACCTAGTAGATTTTCTCAAGGATCAATAGTAAAAGAAATGGAAGAACTGGGTTTGGGAACCAGAGCTACAAGAGCACAAATACTCCAAACATTATATGATAGGGGATATATAGTTGACAAAAGCATTAGAGTAACCCAATTAGGAGAAACTGTTGTAGATGTATTACAAAAATATTGTCCTGATCTTTTAAGCGAAGAATTAACAAAACATTTTGAAAAAGAAATGGAAGATGTAATGGAAAACAAAAAAGAAAGAGAGGGTATAGTAGAAGAAGCTAAAAAAATCCTAGATAAGATATTGAAAAAATTTGAAAAAAATGAAGATAAAATTGGTAAAGAACTGATTAAGTCATTTATAAAATATAAAAGAAAACAAAAGAGTATTGGAATTTGTCCTAAATGCGGTAAAGAATTAAGAATCATAAAATCAAGAAGAACAGGAAAAAGATTTGTTGGTTGTACTGGTTATAAAGACGGTTGTAGATATGGACAGCCATTACCACAAAGAGGGATGATAACACCAACAAATAAATTCTGTAAAGAATGTGGATCTCCAATGATAATTGTAAAAATATTTGGTAAGAGACCATTTACAAGCTGTATAAATATAGATTGTCCTACAAAAGACAAGTACAAGAAAAAGAAGAAAGAACAAGAAGATAAAAAGAAAGCTCAGAAAAATGAAGAATCTAAAAAGAAAGTTCAAAAAAAGAAATGAGGATATATCTTCTCAAATATTCTATTATAGTCTTTGGCATGTCCACAATTTAAGCATATTTCTACTCTTCTAAAGTTCTGATTAAAAGAAAATACAAGATGATTATTACAATATTTGCATAACATTTTTCTCACAAGTATAAATTATCAATTTGTTTTTAAAGGAATTTTTATGAATTGAAATAAAAATTCGAAAATGGATTTCCAGAAAAGACTTTTACAAAATAAATTTTTTTACAATCATTATCAATTATCTGGTTTGAACTGCATACTTATTTTTGGAATTGTAGGTGGTGTGCTTATTATATCTGACACGCTATTAACAACATTAAATCCCCTTAAAGTCAAGATATAACTCTTTCCAGATTTTATAATATATTGTCCATCTAAAAGAGTCTTTAGATGTTTGTATATTTCGCTACTTCCTATAGGAATCTCATAATCTTTGAAAT
>CAYLUO010000009.1:0-9044 GCA_964386885.1 uncultured archaeon | reverse complement strand
TTGATATGTAGTCTACCATTTAAAGTAAGTATAATGGGCATAAAAAGTGAAAAATAATGACAAGGGATTTTACAACTGAAACAATAAGACTCCTAACTCTGTTTGAAAACGTAACAAATGCTCCTGTGAGAGACTGTTTTACAGATAATGGTGTAGTCTATTATATAATAGAAGAAAACAAAGCCAGATTAGCAATAGGAAAATCTGGAGCATCAATAAAAAATGCTGAAAGAGTAATTGGCAAAAAAATAAAAATTTATGAATATTCGCCTGATCTTGAGAAATTTGTTAAAAATCTAATTCCACAATCAAGAGAAATCAGAATTATTAAAAATGATGAAGATATAGTTGAAATAAAAGTAAGCAAAAATGACAAAGGATTTGTTATTGGCAGGGGAGGGGAAAAGATTAAAATATATAAACAAATATTGAAAAGAATACATAATGTTGTAGATTTAAAGGTGAAATAATGGCAAGAGGAGAATTTTCAGCAAGAAAATTAAAACAAAAAAGAAAGAAAGCCAAATGGAAAGATAAAGCATATATGAGAAGAAAATTGAATTTGTCTAAAAAAGAACCATTAAGAGGTTCTCCACAAGGCAGAGGAATTGTTATTGATAAGAGGATATGTGAACAAAAGCAGCCTCATTCTGGACTTATAAAAACTGTTAGAGTCCAGCTAATAAAAAATAATATTCAAGTCACAGCATTTGTTCCTGGAAACAAAGCTATAGATCATATTACTGAACATGATGAAGTTGTCATAGAGAAAGTTGGAGGATCACAAGGAGGACCTGTTGGAAGCCAATGGGGACTAAAATTTAAAGTTGTTAAAGTAAATGGAGTTGCTCTTTCTGAAATATTACGTGGTAAAAAACAAAAACCAATGAGAGGATAAAATGGAAATAAAACTTTTTAACAGATGGAGCTTTAATGATATAGAAGTTACTGATGTCGGGATTAAACCATATATAAATTTAGATCCTATTGTTGTTCCAAAAACATATGGAAGAAACACACAACAAAAGTTTCATAAATCAAAAATGAATATTGTCGAGAGGCTTGTTAATAAAATAATGGTTCCTGGTCATAGAGGCAAAAAACATATAATAAGTTCTGCTGATAATGTAGGAAAGACTCAGACTGTTTTGAATATTATAAAAGATGTATTTGAAAGATTAGAAAAGAAATCAAGCAAAAATCCTATTGAAGTTTTGGTAAAGGCAATAGAAAATGCAGCATTAAGAGAAGAAATAGCATCATATCAAATGGGTGGTATGATGGTCAGAAAGGCTGTTATAACCAGTCCACAAAGAAGAGTTGATTTTGGACTATCTATCATAACTCAATCTGCTTATAGGAAATCATTTGGAAAGAAAATAACAATTGCAGATGCATTAGCAGATGAAATTTATAATGCATACAAAAATGATGCATCAAAATCAGAAGCAATCAGAGAAAAAGAAAGAATCGAAAGAGAAGCTAGTGGTGCAAGATAGTTCTAAAAAACTTTAAATGTCTTATATACAAAAAATTAAACTATTGTTTATTATAGGTATGAAAAATGGCAGATATGACAACAAAAATTGAAGAATTAATGCACAAACCAGAGCAAATCAGAAATATAGGAACAGTCGCACATATTGATCATGGTAAAACCACATTTTCTGATAATTTGTTAGCTGGAGCAGGAATGATTTCTGAAGAATTAGCAGGAAAACAATTATTTATGGATTTTGACAAACAGGAACAACAAAGAGGAATTACAATCTGGTCTGCAAATGCAAGTATGGTTCATGAGTATGATGAAAAAGGATATCTTATTAATCTAATTGACACACCAGGTCATGTAGATTTTGGTGGTGATGTTACAAGGGCAATGAGAGCAGTTGATGGCGCTATAGTTTTAATTTGTGCTGTTGAAGGAGTAATGCCACAAACAGAAACTGTTCTAAGACAGTGTCTAAAGGAAAGAGTCAAACCAATTCTATTTATAAATAAAGTAGACAGACTGATAAGAGAATTAAAACTCACTCCAGAAGCAATGCAAGCAAGATTCCAAAGAATAATAACCGAAGTTAATATGTTAATTCAAAAATATGCTGAAGAAGAATACAAAGACAAATGGATGGTTAATGTAAATGATGGTTCTGTTACGTTTGGCTCAGCATATAGAAATTGGGGAATTTCTATTCCATTTATGAAAAAATCTGGAATAACATTTAAAGATATAATAGAACTCACAAATCAAGATAAAGACAAAGAATTGGCAAAAAAAGCACCTATTCACAAGATCATATTAGACATGATCATTAAACATTTGCCTTCTCCTGATGTTGCCCAGGAATATAGAATTCCAAAAATATGGCATGGTGATTTAGAATCTAATATAGGGAAAAGCATGACAACTGTAGATTCTAAAGGGGATTTGGCAGCTGTTATAACAAAAATGGTTCCTGATCCACATGCTGGATTTGTTTCTACATCAAGAATATTTTCTGGTAAAATATCAAGAGGGCAAGTTGTTCATTTAATAGGACAACATAAAGATCAAAGAATTCAACAGGTTTCTGTTTATGAAGGTCCAAGAAGAATACAAGTAGATGAAGTAACTGCTGGAAATATAGTAGGTATAGTTGGTTTGTCTGATGCATTTTCTGGTGAGACTATATGTTCCACAGAACATATAATCGAACCATTTGAACAAATAAAACATATTTTCGAACCTGTTGTTACAAAATCAATAGAACCAAAAGATCCTAGGGATTTAACAAAGTTAATTAATTTCTTAAGAAAAGTTGGGAGAGAAGATACAACAATAGAGGTTAAAATTAATGAAGAAACAGGAGAATATTTGGTTTCTGGTTTAGGAGAATTACATCTAGACACAAAAATTGAAAGAAAACTAAAAGAATTGGAAATACCTATAGATGCATCACCACCTATAGTCGTTTACAGGGAAACAATTACTAAAGCGTCAAATAAAACAGAAGGTAAATCTCCAAACAAACATAATATATTCTATATTATAATCGAACCTTTAGATGAAAAAATACTTGAAGCAATGAAAAACAATGAAATTCCATCTGAAGCAGATTTTAAGAAAAAACATCTAGAACTACGACAGAAATTACTAGATTTAGGTGTTAGTAATGATGATGTCAAAGCAATCCAATTAATATATAATAAAAATATCCTCATGGACAAGACAAAAGGTATTCAATATCTCAACGAGACAATGGAAATGATAAAAGATTCATTCAAAGGAGTTATGGATGAAGGGCCTTTATCAAGAGAAGCATGTGTTGGGGTAAAAGCAGTCTTAGTTGATGCTAAATTACATGAAGATGCAATACACAGGGGACCTGGACAGGTTTTACCATCTATAAGATATGCTATAAGTGCTGGAATGCTTAATGCTGATTCTACATTATTAGAACCAAAACAAATTATCAGAATAGATGTTCCTTCTGAAATAATGGGAGGAGCAATAAAAGAAGTTCAAAACAGAAGAGGACAGGTTTTGGATATGAGTGAAGAAAGAGGAGCAACGATGATAAGAGCAAAAATTCCTGTATCAGAGATGTTCGGGTTCAATTCTGCCCTTAAATCAGCTACTGAAGGAAAAGGTTTTTATAGTTTAATAGATGTTATATTTGAGAGATTACCAAAGGATTTGCGTGATAAGACCATTATAAAGATTAGAAAAAGAAAAGGTCTGAGTGAGCAAATTCCAAAGATTGAATAAATTTATAAGTTATTAAAAATGTTTAATAATATTAAATATGGAGGTGTATAAATGGCTGAATTGCCAAAAATAAACATAATTACAGCCGGACATGTAGATGCTGGAAAATCTACTTTAATAGGTAGATTACTCTATGATTCAGGAGCAATCAGAGACGACCAACTAAGAAAAATGAAAGATCTAGCAAAAGAACTAAAAAAAGAAACATTTGAATTTGCATTTGTCATGGATAAGCTAAAAGAAGAAAGAGAAAGAGGTCTTACTATAGATATTATGCACAGACCTTTCCAAACAAAAAAATACTTTTATACAATTATAGATTGTCCAGGGCACAGGGATTTTGTTAAAAACATGATTACTGGTGCTTCACAAGCAGATGCATCAGTTTTAGTAGTTTCAGCAAAACCTGGAGAAGGTGTACAAGAACAAACAAAAGAACACGCTTTCTTAATGAAAGTTTTAGGTGTTAATCAATTAATTGTAGCAATAAACAAAATGGACGCAGCAAACTATGACGAAAAGAGATGCAACGAAGTATCAGAAGATGTAAAGAAGTTACTACAATCAATAGGATTTAAGGTAGATGAGATACCTTTTGTGCCTGTTTCTGCAATGCAAGGAGATAATATTTTTAAAAAATCTGACAAAATGGCATGGTATAAAGGAAAAACATTAATAGAAACAATGGATGATACAATAAAACCACCTGAAATGCTAACTAACAAACCATTAAGGATTCCAATAGAAGATTCATATGCTATCACAGGTGTAGGTACAGTTCCTGTAGGTAGAGTTGAAACTGGAATTCTAAAAGTTGGTGACAAAGTAATATTTGAACCATCAGGTGCAACAGGAGAAGTAAAAACAATTGAAATGTTTCATAAACAACAACCAGAAGCAAAACCAGGAGATAATATCGGATTTAATGTAAGAGGTGTTGGTAAGAAAGATATAAAAAGAGGAGATGTTTGTGGTCATGTAAACAGTCCTCCAACAGTTGTAAAAGAATTTACAGCACAAATAGTTGTTTTGCAACACCCAACTGTTATGACAGCAGGATATACTCCAGTTTTCCATTGTGGTACAGCATCAATCGCATGTAAGATCGAGGAAATTATAGCAAAAATAGATCCAAAAACAGGTCAAGCAATAAAAGAACATCCTGATTTCTTGAAAACAGGAGATGCAGCAAGAGTTAGAGTAATTCCGACAAAACCAATGGTTGTAGAAAAACAAGCAGATATTCCGCAACTAGCAAGATTTGCTATAAGAGACATGGGTCAAACTGTAGCAGCTGGAATTGTGTTAGATGTAAAAAAAGCTAAGTAACCCTTTTTTTTCTTTTTTTATTTTGTAGAATTCTTTAAAGTTAGGTTTAGAAATATTTTTTGTTTAGTTACAAACTATCAAAATTGTCAACTAAAAATATTTAAGTTTCTCTTCACTACAATATTTACTGATAACATGCAAATGGCGCGTATAAAACTTTCAGGAAAAGATCCAAAAAAATTAGATGAAGTTTGTTTAGAAATAATTAGAATTGCTAAAAAGCTTGGAGTAGATTGGAAAGGCCCAATCCCATTACCATTAAAAAGATTAAAAGTTACTACATACAAAACACCATGTGGTGATGGAACAGGTCATGGAAACACTACATTTGATAGATGGGAAATGAGAATTCATAAAAGACTAATAGATTTACAAGCTGATGATAGAGCTCTGAGACAGGTTCTAAGAATACAAGTTCCTCAAGATGTATTTATAAGAATCCAATTAAAAGATTAATTCTCAGGAAAATTTTGACAATATTTTAAATAATAAAAATAACAATATCAAGTATGGTTAAGGCAGAAATTAAAAAACATGAAAAGAAAATTGAAAAACAAGAAAAAAAGATCGACGAACAACAAGAAAAAATCGAAATACAGAAGACAAAAATGAGAATGATGCGAGAACAAGCAAAAGCATTACAACAACATACTAAAACCCAATTCGTGACTTTAATAACAGCTGCATTTGGTTTTGTTGCTGCTTTGTTTTGGAGAGACGCGATAAAAGCATTTTTGGAACAAGTATTTAATGTATCTGTTGGAGATGGAGGAGCTTGGTTTCATCAAATATTTATTGCAATTATTATAACAATATTTGCTACCATTATAATATATCTATTTTCAAAATTTGCGCAAGAAAATAAATAATTTTTTAATATAGGTTTTCTAAATAGAATTAGGTGAAAAAATGGGAGTATTTGGAACAATGGAATCGATAGGATATACGATTGTCGCATCAGCACTTTTAATAGTATTAGGTCTTGTCTACTTTATGATAAATCTTTGGATTGTTAAAGTAGGTGGTGGTTTATTAGGATATACCCCAGGAGCTGATTGGGCAGTTTTAGCAGCAGCGTTGCTAACAGTAGGAGGAGTTGTCGGATCCTCATTTAGGAAGAAATAATTTCTTTCTTTTTTCTTTCTTTTTTGAAACATTAAATGTTATAAATCTATAATTTTCTATTGATAAAATGGAAAAAGATATAATTGAGAAATATAAAAAAGCAGGAGAAGTTTCTAAAGAGGCAAAAATATTTGCTAGATCTCAAATTAAAGATGGAACCAAAATTCTAGACTTGGCAGATAAAATAGAAAAATTAATAAGAGACAAAGCTGATGGTACAGCATTTCCTGTTAATGTTTCTATAAATGACATTGCAGCTCATTATGCTCCAGATATAAATGATGAAACTATTCTAAAAAATGGAGATTTAGTTAAAATAGATGTTGGTGTTCATGTTGATGGTTATATTGCTGATACTGCATTTTCTGTTTGTGTCGGAGAAAAAACAAACCCATTAATAACAGCAGCCGAAGATGCAGTAAATAAATTTATTCAGGAAATAAGACCAGGCAAGACAATCCAAGAAATGTCTGCTATGGTAGAAGAAGTTGTTCTAAGTCATGGAGTAAATCCTGTAAGAAATTTAGCTGGTCATTCTATTGAACAATATATGGTTCATGGTAATATATCAATTCCACCCACAAAAATTACAAACAAACAACCTATAGAAGAAGGAACAGCTTTAGGTTTTGAAGTTTTTACAACCAAGGGCGATGGCTGGGTAAAGGAATCCTCACCTACTTTGATATATATGCTTGTATATCCAAAGCCAGTTAGACTAAGAGAATCAAGAATTATATTAGAAAAAATTGTTAATGATTACAAAACACTGCCGTTTGCAAAAAGATGGTTAAAAGACGTCACAAGTCCTTTAAGATTACAATTAGCATTAAAAGAATTGGTAAATAATGGAGTCATAAAAGAATATCCACCTTTAAGAGAAAAATCAAACTCACCAACAGCACAAGCAGAAGAGACTATATTGGTTTTTGACAAACCAATTGTAACAACTAAAATTTAGGAAAAAAATAAACTATAAAGTGAGAAAAAGTTAAGATAGTTTATGTAAATTTTGGATGTCTACCGATTCTAAAAAATTCATTAGGATTTGATTTGGGTTCCAATGCCTTTATTTTATCACTTATTTCTTTTATATCTAGAGGAGGGGCATCGGGATTGTATTCCACTGAAATACCTTCTGGTTTTTGTTCGATGCGTAAAGAAAGTTCTTTACTGATCTTAGAACCTTTCAGTAACATCGAATAGCTTCTATAAATCATTTTTAAAGATAATGGATCGTAATTTTTAAAAATTAGATTTCTGATATTACTTAAAAGACAATGGTTTACCATTGTAAATTGACCATACATTGCAATTTGTATAAAAGCATCTGATACACCTTCATGACCACATAATAAATCTCCATATTCAAGATAAGCTGCTTCTATTTTTCCCGAATCAATAGAGGCTTTATACTGTTCAATATTTTTTTTGATTTCCTCTGCTAAAAGTTTATCTATAAAATCAAGTCTTCCACGTATTTCCATTGAATCAATTTTTGAATATTTTGGATTATAATATTGATTATAAAAATCATTACAAAGTTTTTTTGTTTTATAAAAAAGATCCTGTATATATTTTTTTTCTAATTCTATTAAAATAGCAATATTTCCTATATTCTCACCTTTTTCTAATTAAAAAATAAAAGCATTTAAAATTTTTAAATATATCTAATTTAATATCTCACTTCGAATTCATCAAATTCTCCAGAATATTTTTCTTTTTTAATATCTAGATTTTTCACTTCAGCAGATTCAGATCCTTGTCTTAGAAATTCTATTAGTTCATTTATTTTATTTTCTTCACCTTCAGCTACTACTTCTACTCTATCATCTTGCAAATTTTTAACAAAACCAGTCAAGTTCAAGTCTCTTGCAGCATCTCTTGTGTTAGATCTAAAGAAAACGCCTTGCACCCGACCTTCGACATAAGCATGAATCCTTACTTTCATTCATCTCACTCATTTTTCTTTTTAAAAAATAACCAATTATCTTTAAATCTCACTAAAACATATTTTCCTTTCAATTTTTTTCCTTTGAGTTCAAAAACAATTTTATCTTTTTTTATACTTTCAAAACTTACTTTTCCTTTATCCCATATTTCTACTTTGCCTGCTCCATATTGTCCTTTTGGTATCTCACCTTCAAAATTAGCATAATCAAGAGAATGATCTTCGGTTTGTATTGCTAATCGTTTTATTCCAGAGTTTTTAGGTGGAATTTTAGGTATAGCCCAACTCTTAAGAACACCTTTCATTTCTAATCTAAAATCATAATGTAAATGAGAAGCATAATGTTTCTGAATTACAAATATAGTCATATTTATTATTTTATTAATATCACAATTAATATTTTCATATTTTATTTGTTGTAGGAGTAAGATTCATTCTAATAATATCTTCATATTGTTGTTCCTTTTCGATATATACTACCACTCCTGTTGAATTTACTTTTTTAAATGGAGAATCAAAATAATATATAAAATCTCTATGTTTCAGAGAACCAATTTCCATATTAGCTATTTTTTCCATTGTTTTATTTATTTTTTTCCCTTCTAGATATTCTTTCAATAAATAAACATGGATATCCATTCCAAAACTACAAATTAGATAATAATCTTTGCTCAGAAGCTCAAAATTACCAACTAAAAATTTATTATCTTCATATACACGCTCATTTGTTCTGTTTCTATTGGAATTTCCAATAAATAAACTATGATGTAATAAATCTTCTATTTTAAAATCGGAAATTTTAGAAAAATTACCATTAGGACGTAAAAGGAAATCCCATTCCCTATGATCATCTGATAGTTCTTTTATTTTTTTATTTGGATCAAAGAAAAC
>CAYLUO010000008.1:0-9321 GCA_964386885.1 uncultured archaeon | reverse complement strand
TAACAATTCCAATTTTTTCTAATTTTGGAAATATTAGATGTAAAGTTGCCCAAGACACATTTGAATTTTCTGCTATTTCTGTTAAAGAGTAGTCGTAAAGTCCTCTTTCAGCTAATAAAAAGTCTAATAATCTGACCATTGGAGAATCACCGAATACTTTTACAAATGCTGATTTTTCCATATTTTCACTTTATATTTAATTGATTTATTAATATTTATATTTATACGTTCAAACTCAAAAATTATACATTACATTTAAGAAATAATTAAAATATTAAATATATATGGAAAAACTTAAGATTCATATTCTAAGAAGATTATATGACCATACTTATATTGGTGATAAACATCTTGCTATAAGAGATTTGAGGCAAGGTTTACCTAAACATGAAAGAGATATGAATAAAATAAAGAAAGCGGTCAAAGAATTGATTAATCGTGGTTATTTGATACCTTATAAAGTAGATAGAGTGTCTATTAATCCTCATACTCTAATGCAGATCAAAAAAATGATTCAAAATTAATTTTAACTATAAAAAATAGAATATCTATTATAGGTGAAACTTTTTGGTATGTGATTATGAAACAATTGGCAATCTTATGAAAGTAAATTGTAAGAACTGCGTCTATGGCTCTAGCGTAGAAGACTTTGAAGAATGCATGGCAAGGACTATTGATAAGATATTAGAAGTAAAAAAAGTTGATAGAATCATACTTTCTGAAGCAAGAGAATATGAATATGATTATGATGAAACAAAGATGCTAGTGGAAATAGCAAATGTTTTCAATAGATTATTAAATGAGGATAAGATTCTTTCTATTCAAAGATTAGGAGGAGATAAATGTGGTGATTTTTCTCAGAAAAGATTTGCTGAACTTCAACACTTAGTAACTAATATGTTAAGGAGAGATCCAATTGGTGCTTATGTTAAAGTAAAAAGAATTATTCGAATGATGGAATTAAAATCAGAAAAAGCAAATCCACAGGAGAGATATTGCATTGAATGTTATATAAATAATGCGCTGATTCCAATACAAAAAGAATTAGAAAATACCCAGATGATAAAACTTACAAAAGACAAATTGGTTGGATATAAGATAGGTGATAGAGAATTATATAGAAAAATCTTTCATCCTTTGATTCGTCCTAATTTCATGTTAACAAGATACATGTCTATGGCCCCAAAAGGTGGACAACTTATAGAGAGATATAAAGTTGGTGATACATTAGTAGAAATCTTTAAAATCCCTGAAAGTGTCAGATTGCATTATCATATTACGCCACCAGAATTTAAGTTATCAGATGAAAAATATTCTATTATTGATGCGGCAAGAAGATATTTGGCAGAACATAAACCAACAGAAACTGAATTTACTCATCCTGAAAGAGCAAGAGAAATTTTCAAGAACATTGGTAAAGATATGATAAGTGAAATATCAAGAGGAAGAAGCATAAACTTGACAGCAAAAGAATTGGAATTGATGTCTGATATATTAGCAAGATATACTGCTGGGTTTGGAATAATAGAAGTTTTATTATCTGATGAAAATATACAAGATGTCTATATTAATTCCCCTATAGGCCTGATGCCAATATATATCGGGCATGGAACTTATGAAGAATGTGAAACAAATCTAATTCCAACAAAAGAAGATGCAGAAGGTTGGGCCACAAGATTTAGAATGCTTTCTGGAAGACCATTGGATGAAGCAAATCCAGTATTAGATACAGAACTTTTAATTCCTGGTGGCAGGGCAAGGGTTTGTGCTATTACCAGAACTCTATCTCCAGAAGGAATTGGCTATGCATTAAGAAGACATAGAGACAGCCCATGGACATATCCTTTGTTTATGGATGTGAATTTTTTTGATTCAACATTTGCAGGATTAATGAGTTTTCTTGTTGATGGGTCAAGATCCTTATTGTTTGCTGGAACAAGATCATCTGGTAAAACCGCATTACTTGGAGCAACAATGTTAGAAGTTATGAAAAGATTTAGAATCTGTTCACTAGAGGACACTTTGGAATTGCCAGTTACGCAATTAAGAAATATGGGTTATAATATTGAAAGATTAAAATCAAGATCTGTTATTACAAGAGTTGAAGCAGAATTGCCAGCAGATGAAGCATTAAGAACTGCATTGCGTTTAGGAGATTCTTGCCTTATAATCGGTGAAGTAAGAAGTAAAGAAGCCCAGGCACTTTGGGAAGCAATGAGAATTGGTGCTTTGGCAAATGTGGTTGCTGGTACAATCCATGGTGAATCTGCTTATGGTGTATTTGATAGAGTTGTTAATGATCTTGGAGTTCCTGCTACAAGTTTCAAAGCAACAGATATAGTCGTTATATGTAATAGATTAAGATCTGCTGATGGATTAAGAACATTTAGAAGAGTTGTTGAAGTTACAGAAGTCAGAAAACATTGGCAAACTGATCCTATGGATGAAAATGGATTTGTGAATTTAATGGAATATTCTGCCAAAGAAGATAAACTAAAACCAAGCGGAACTTTATTAAATGGTGAATCTTTTATAGTAAATGAAATTGCTAAAAGAGTTAAAGAATGGCATGGAGACTGGAATGCAGTATGGAGTAATATAGAATTGAGAGGTAAAATAAAACAGGCTATGCTTGATTATGCTAACAAATTGAATAGAAAAGATATTCTTGAGGCAGAGTGGACAACAAGAAGTAATGAAATGTTTCATACTGTAGCAGACAAAGTTCACAAAGAAATTGGAGCATTGGATTCAAAAGAAATATATAAAAGATGGGATGAATGGTTTAGAAACGAGTTGAAAAAGAAAAAATGAAAGAAAAGGATTTGCGAAAATTAGAACAAGTATATGATGAATCTTGGAAAAAGAATAAACCTATTTATTATTCTCAAGAATTTGTCCAGTTTTTGAAAGATGAAGTTGAAAGAAAAAACTGGTTTGAAAAAATATGTGGTTTTTCTGGTAGAGTTTTGAAAATTGGAATGAGCGAAGAAAAGAAAAAAAGAATACAACATGAATTGGATTTTTGTAATTTAGATGTTGAACCATCTTCTGTTTATTCAGCATGTATAATGTCTTTGATTGCAACAGTTACTGCTGTTCTTTTGATGATAGTTTTTTCTTCACTTATATTGCCTGCTCTTACAGGAATAACAATTAGTGGTTTTCTCCCATATATTATTTTGGCTTCTATATTAGGTGGTGGATTTTCATTTTATATTCTGATTTATCCACACATGCATGTTAAAAAAATAAGAGTTGATGCGTCATCAGAATTAGTTTTAGCGATTTTGTATATGGCCATTGGATTAAAACATATTCCTAATCTTGAAAATGCAGTTACGTTTGCTGCTGTTAATTTAAAAGGTCCATTAGGAAAAGATTTGAGAAAATTATTATGGGATATACAAACTGGAAGATATAATAATATTGAAGATGGTTTACATGATTTTTCTGTTAAATGGAAAATGGAAAACGAGGAATTTTCTGAATCTATTGATTTGTTGAGAGTGTCTATATTAAGACCTGGTAAAGCTGGAAGAGATGCAATTGATCAAGCAGTTACAGTTATACTAGAAGGAAATAAAACTAGAATGGAATCATATGCAAGAGAATTAAAAAATCCTCTTTCTATAATTCATGCCTTAGGAATTTTGTTGCCAGTAATAACTCTTATATTTTTCCCTATAGTTGCATTGCTCTTACCAGAGATTATAAAAACGTATGTACTTGTAATTTTATATGATATAATTCTTCCTGTTACAATTTTTCTTCTGATGAAAAATGTCCTTGACAAGAGACCGTATAGTTTTAGCTCTACAGATATAACTGAACATCCAAAAGCATCTAAAAAGGGTTGGTTTGCATTTGAAATAAGTAATAAAAAATATCAGATTCCTTTGTTGCCAATAACTTTATTTTTAATTGGAATTATATCTTTACCTGGGATTTTAAGTTTAATAGGATCATCTGAGATAGGATTGACAACAAGAATATTTGCTGGTCTTTCTATTTTATGGGCGATTATAATAGGAACTATATTCTACACTTATCTTTCAAGTAAAAATAATAGAAAAATTAAGAAAGAAGTTGAAGAGGTTGAAAGAGAATTTGGAAATTCAATATTTATGTTGGGAACTATATTAGGTTCTGGTCAACCCTTTGAAACTTGTTTAGGAAAATTAACTAAAAAAATTAAAGACCAAAAAATATATGGATTATTTTCAAGAATTTTATATACTGTTCAAACTATGGGAGTTACTTTAAATGAAGCCATTTTTAACAAAGATTTCGGCGCTATAAGATTCTATCCTTCAAGACTAATAAAAAATATTTTAAGAATCATAGTTGAATCAACAACAAAAGGAATGATGGTAACTGCCTCTACGCTGGTTGCAGTTTCTCAATATTTAAAAAATGTTAGTCATGTTGATGATTATCTAAAAGAAATATTAGAAGAGACTACATCATCAATGAAATTATTATCTTCTATTTTGATTCCTTTAACATGTGGTATTGTTGTTGGTATGTCTTCTATTTTGATAATGTTATTAGTCTATATAGCAGGAATATTAGGTGCTTTACCAGCTACCCCAGAAACTGGAAACATACCATTTATTGATTCCTTAAAATTAGAAAATATAATGCCAATGGAAATATTCATTCTTGTTGTTGGAGTGTATATGATAGAAATGTTAGCAATGCTAAGTATATTTACAGTTAGATTAGAGCATGGAGAAGATTTGATAGAAATGGAATATACAATAGCTATCAATCTTATAAGAGGCGGAGCTATATTTACAATTGTATTTTTATTAGTATATTTCATATTTGGAGGGCTGATTCCGCTTGGGTAAAGGAATTTCAAGAGAAGCAATAAACTATGTAGCAATTTTGATAGTACTAGTACTTTTTTTAGCACTAGTTTACATATTTTTTTTTGATGAAATAAATGCTACTATAGACAAATTAATGAATATGTTTAGAGTGAAAATATGAAAAAAGGTGTAAGTGGTCATACACTTGTAATTGTAATAGGTTTGATTGTAACAATGATTGGTTTAATATTATTATGGTTATTTTTATCACATACGATGGTGGAAGGAGAAGGTTTTGCAAAAGAGGTTAAAGAGTGGATAAAGGGTCTAATACCAGATTGGCTTAGCTGGGCAATATAGTGATATGAATGGAAACAAAACTCATAATTGCAATAATATTGGGTGTGATGGTTTTAGCTATAATTTTATATTTTATTGGTGTTTCACATGATTTATTTAAGAATTTAATTGACTGGTTTGGAGGATTATAAGGCGATAACATGCTTCCCGTAAATTTTATTTTAAAAGTTATTATAGCCTTGTTTATTTTAGTTCTTATTTTAGGGGGTTCTAGCTTATTAGCAGACGAAATATGTTATAGAACAGATGAAGGTGAACTTAGATGTTCGTTTGATTTTTGGGGGTATTCTGAACCACCAATTGTGCATGCAATCGAGTGTGCATATTATAATTGTGTTTTAGGAAGCTATAGTGATGACAAAATAAAAAATATTGGGTCGTGGGAGTATAATGGTAAAAAAATTACTTGCATGGATATTTATAAAGAATATCCTGTATGTGGAGAAGAAGATGCATTTGGTATTACCATAGAAGATAATTCAAGAAATGAAGTTACAAGAAAAGCCTGGCAAAGAATTGTTAAAAATAGTGGCGAAAAAAATTATAAAGAAATTGCTCATATAGTTAAACCTAGTTTATCTGGTGATTGTAGATCATATTCTACTATTGTCGAATACGGTATTTTACCATCAGTAAAAATACGCACAAATGTTGCACTAGTTGTATTTCCAAAAGGAGAGAAAGACGGAGTAGAATATAGTAATTGTAAACATAGTATATGGACAAGTTTAAAAAAGATTTTTACTTCTGATGTTGGAAGTAAATCATGTCGTTTAAGTGCTGGAAATTACAAGATATGGGTTGAGCGAGAAAATACAAATGATAATTATGATGTAATAATATGTCCAGAAAGTAAAGTCAGTGAGAGTCTAGGTGATGATAGTTCAAGCGGAGGAGGATTTTAATTAATAGGCGAATAAAATGAAAGGAATGGCAACTAAATTTATTTTCATAATTATACTGGCCGTTATTTTTCTTGCATTATTGTTGTATTCTTTATATTTAATAAAAACTGGTGGGATAGATTTAATATTAAAAAAAGTAGATGATTTAAAAAATTTATTTAGATTTTAAAAAAAATATAAATATAGAAAACAAATAGATAATAGTGATATTATGAGTAAAGGACTGACAACAAGAACAATAGTTCTTCTTATTACAGGATTAATAGTCCTTGCCTTAGTTTTGGTACTTATATATATAACTCAAAGACCTACCAGCGACACAATAAAATTTAATGTATGTAAAACAAAATTGGCATCTTGGTGCCTTACTGCTCAAGAAGGAGCTTTATGGGAAGATACAGACTGTGCAGGAAAGTCATTTTCTGGTGGTACTTTTTGTGGAGGAACTGAATGTAAACCTGTAGGTGGTTGTTCAGAACAAGGATATGATTATATAAATTGTTGCAATGTACTTTGAGTATAAAAAGTAAATAATACAAAAAACTATTTTTAATTATGGCTAATAAAATTTGGACTATAATTATTGTAACTGTCATATTGTTGATAATATTTGCTATTTCTACCACGAATATATTTGCAGATACAAAAAGAATGTTCTGCAAAAAAAGCTCATATGATGAAATAGATAGACTGAAAAGTATTGCATGTGGATCAAGTGAATATCAAACTACATATGATGTATTAAATTTAAAAGAATTAGATTGTGTCGAAAGTATTTACTATAATAAATATGGACAATTATGTTATAAATTCACCGGAGACGTTGATCCAGAATGCGATACAATAAAATGTGGTAATACTGGCGCAGTAGAATTTATAGGATTTGAGGAAGAAAAGGAATTAGTTAAAAGATCTATAAAAAAAGAAATTCCTGTGATTATAACACAAAATAGAATTTCATTATATCCTTGCACTGGAAAAATGAAATTGTGTAATGAGCCTCCACAATATCAATCAAAAGATGAGTGTTTAAAACTTAAAGGTTGTGGATGGATGGATAGTCCACATGTGGGTGAAATGTGTTACACAGCTCACGGAAGACCTGATAGTTGTGAATATATTGATAAGAATTACTATGATGAAAATTATAATTGGTATAAAAAGAAAGGATTAGATTTAACACATGAAGAAATGTGTGAACATGAAGGCTGTATATGGATTGGTGAATAATGTCAGAAGAAATTATAACCCAAATTGTATCAATAATTGCTATTATACTAGTCTTTGTTATTGCAGCAATAAGATTAGCAGAACCAATAGCAGCATTTGTTTATCTTTTTGTTAAAGATAGTGGAGAAGTTGTTGGAGACACAGTAAGCAATTTAGTTACTTTGTCTGCAGGAGTACCAGGTGATGTCAATATAAAATATACAAAACCATCAGTAGATTATAGATATGAAATTGATGTTAATAAAAAAATAATATTTGTTAAAGCTAGTTTGAGCAAAGATCAAGAAAAATCTATAAATAAAGAAAAAATTGAAGAATATCTAAATATAATAAATCAAGAAGTTTATTCTGACAGTGGAGTTGAAATAAAAGATGTATTGAAAGATAAAAATACTCCATTCTTCTCTTTTTTAATTATAGATAAAAATGATAAAGAAGGTGTGAAATTAAATATCAAATAGCGTGATTAAATGTATCCTTCAAGAATTCTATCAGCAGTGGTTCTTTTCATTGTTGCAATAGCATTATTTGTACTTATTTTTGGCAGTTATGTCGAGATAAAAATTTATAAGAATATATATATAGAACATGGAAAACGTATAGCATTGTTAAATGCGATAGGAGAATCATCTGATTTAATTATGAAAGATTCCAATGAACAACCGAAAAAATTAATTTTTTTAGAAAATAAATTAAATGAAATTGAAAAAGACAAAGAACTAAGCTGTTGTTATTACTATAATTATGACTATCTTTTAGAAATAAGAGATTTAAGAAAAAATAATAAATGGGAGATTGGATTTGATGATTTAGATTATTTCTTAAAAAAAGGTAAATTTTGTAATGTAATAAGCAAGAAAAAATATCTTGGTGGTTCTTCTATTCCATTAGTTATTTTTAATGGAACTGATTATAATCCTGGTGTTGGTATTTTAACATTAGGTCAAACTCCACTATCAAATATTGCATATGGAATCTCTGTACAATGTTTAAAGAATGAAGATTCTGAATTTGAAACATATATCTATGGTATAGACTCTATTAATATTCTTGAGTATGATGATAATAAAGAAATTTGTATAAAATATATGAAAGATAAATCTGAAAAAGAATTTTGTAAAAAAATATCTTGTGATAAAAAAATTGAAAAAAAAGTTGTTGCTGAAGAATCAAAAGATGGTTGTTATAAAATTATTATAAAAAAAGATGATGATAAAATAGAAATTTATTATCCATCTACTATACAATTTGAAATTAAAAGCTTTGAAGAATCAGGTGAAATAATTGCAACTTAAAAAAAATAAAGGAATTGCTCATATGTTACTTCTTCCAATAATATTAGTAATAGTTATAGTTTGTGCTTTCTTTTTTGTGTTGTTCTTTAAATATCATATAGAAGTTTATATAATCTCAGATGCTATGAAAAGCAAAAGTAGTTTAATTCCTTTAACATTATTTTCTTCTTCATATAAAAATGAAAATTATATTACTGAGTTAAATAAAGAAATATATTTTTCAGATGATGATTTTTTCATAAAAGAAAATTGGAATATAGCACATAATTATTTGAAAAATTATTGCTTCGAAATAGAAAGTCCTTTTAATGTTGATGATTTTAGAAAAGAATGGATACTTTATATTTATGGCCCTAAACAATACCAAATAAAACACGAAGATTTATGCAACACAGACCGGACTTTATATAGAATAATATATCCTGTTCCAATTATTTTTAATGGAGAAGCATGGACAGATGATTTTATATTTTCTGTATATGAATTTAATGAACAATTTAAAGAAGATGAAGAAAAAAAAGGTGAGATAGAATGAAGATGGGCGTTGTCGGTGCAATATTGTTAATTTTAGTTGTATGCTCATTTTTATCAATATTTGCTGCATCAACCTTTTTTACTAAAAAAATGATATTTGATAAAAGAATTTTTGAAGAAAGAATTTTATCTACAGGAAACGAAGTTGAAACATATACAAGGGTAATAGATTCAGCATCT
>CAYLUO010000007.1:0-9738 GCA_964386885.1 uncultured archaeon | reverse complement strand
CCATCATCAATGAGAGAAAAGAAAAGATATATCTCGTTTGAAGTAATACCAGAACCTGGCGAAGAATTTGCTTATGCTGATCTAGAGGCAGGTATATGGAACACTATGCTTGATTTTCTTGGTGAATATGGAGTCTCAAAAACATCTTTCTGGTTGTTAAAAGACTGTTGGAATAAAGAGAAACATAAAGGTATAATAAGGTGTAATAACAAATCTGTAGAATCTGTTATAGCATGTTTAGGTCTTATTGATAGATTAGGAGATAACAGAGTTTGTTTCAAAATATTAAAAGTTTCTGGAACAATTAAAAAGGTAAAAAAATATTAAAGCTATAAAAAGAAAAAATAATTGAGGTGTAAAAAATGCCAGCAATTCCAAACTTACCAGAATATATGGGTTATGACAGAACAATAGCTGTTTTCTCACCTGATGGAAGATTATTCCAGGTAGAATATGCAAAAGAAGCAGTAAAAAAAGGCGCTACATCATTAGGATTAGTGTTCAAAAACGGTGTAGTATTGGCAACAATAAAACAAACAATAGATTTGTTAATTCCTAATACAGTTGAGAAATTATTTGAAGTGGATGATCACATTGGTGCTGTAGCTGCTGGTTTATTAGCAGACGCGAGAATTATAGTAAAAGAATTAAGAGTAAAGGCACAAATAAACAGAGTAACGTATGAAGAAGCAGTGGATATATGGTCTTTGGCAAGAGATTTAGGAGACAGGATGCAACTTTCTACATTATATGCCGGATTAAGACCTTTTGGTACATCATTATTATTAGGTGGTGTGGATTCAACTGGTCCTCATTTAATAGAATCTGATCCATCTGGAACACTATACGAATGGAAAGCATATGCAATAGGAAGAGGCGCTTCTATAGCTAACAAGATTTTCAAAGATAAATTCAAAGATGGTATGGATGAAAAATCTGCTGTAAAACTAATGGTAGATGTTATCAAAAAAGCAGAAAAAGTTACAAACCTTCCACTTGCTGTAGAGATTGCAATAGTTAATGGAGAAAAAGGAAAATTTAGGAAATTATCTCCAGAACAAATTAAGAGTTTCTTGTGAATTTATTATGGTAGACGTAGACAAAGCAATTATAGGTAAATTGAAAAGGAACGAAGAATATTTCGAAATCCTTCTTGACCCAGTAAAAATACTAGAGTTCAAAAGAGGCAAGACCATAAATATAAGGGATACCTTGGCTTTTCCAGCAGTATATCATGATGCAAAAAAAGGCGATTTAGTTTCAGAAGAAGAATTGCAAAAAAACTTTGGAACAATTGATGTTTATGTAATAGCAGACAAAATAGTAAGAGAAGGAACTTTGCAATTGACAACAGAACAAAGAAGAGAATTAGTAGAGGAAAAAACAAGAGAAATCGCAAATATAATATCAAAAAGAGGAATAAATCCTCAGAATAATTTGCCACATCCTCCAGAAAGAATATTAAATGCAATGGAAAAGGCTGGAGTTCATGTGGATCCATTTACAGATGCTAATTTGCAGATAAACGAGGCAATTAAAAGTATAAAAGCTTTAATACCCATAGAATTCCAAAGAGTTGTTTTAGAAATACTCATTCCTCCGCAATATGCAGGAAAAGTATATTCGATGCTTAAAACTACAATAAAAGAATTCAAAGAACAATGGCTGAATGACGGATCATTACAAGTTACAATAGATATACCGTCTGGAATGCAGACCGATCTGTTCCAGAAAATTGGTGGTTTAACTCATGGTGATTTTAAGTCAAAAACAATAAAAAAAGTTGATATATAATGATAGAAAAAGTAAGAGAAATTGTATTGCCTGGAGAAAAAATTGGTAATACAAAAACTGAAAAAGCTAGTTATGGAACTTATATTAAAGACCAGGATATAATATCAAAATTTCTTGGCATTCATAAAAAAAATAATGATTATATATCTGTAATTCCTTTGTCTGGTATTTATACACCTAAAAAATATGACAAAATAATTGGCATTATAACTTCAGTCGAAAAAGCTGGATGGATCGTAAACACTAATTCTCCATGGAAAGGATTTTTATCTTTATCAGAAGGCGTCAGAGATTTCATAGATCTTAGAAAAACTGATCTAAAGAGATTTTTTGATGTTGGTGATATAATATACACAGAAATTGTTGATATCAGAAGAGGTGATATTCAATTATCAATGAAATCTCCTAATGCAAGAAAACTTGAAGACGGAGTTCTTATAAAAATAACTCCATCAAAAGTTCCTAGACTAATAGGAAAAGAAGGCAGTATGATAAATTCCATAAAAGACCAGACAAAGACTATAATAAGAGTTGGCCAGAATGGTGTTGTTTGGCTGACAGGTGAACATATAGAAAAGGCAATGGACTCAATAAAACTTATAGATGAAAAATCTCATATTTTCGGGTTAACTGACAAAATAAATAATTTTTTAAGTGATTAAAATGATGAGAACAGATGAAAAACTAATTATAAAGGGAAAAAGGCTAGACGGAAGAAAAGCAATGGACATAAGAGAAATGGAAATGAAAGTTGGTGTTATTCCTAATGCTAATGGTTCTGCTTATGTCAGATTTGGAAAAACAACTGCATATGCAGCTGTTTATGGTCCAAGGGAATTAAATCCCAGACATTTACAAGAGCCTGACAGAGCAATTATAAGATGTTATTATAATATGGCTCCATTTTCTGTTTCAGAAAGAAAAAGACCAGCCCCAGGAAGAAGAGGAATAGAAATATCAAAAGTAACAAAAGCTGCAATAGAACCAGCTCTATTTCTTAAGGAATTTCCAGAAACAACAATAGATATTTTTATTGATATTATTCAGGCAGACGGATCAACAAGAGTAGCTGGTATAAATGCTGCTTCTTTGGCTTTAGCAGATGCTGGTATTCCTATGAAAGATCTGATTATAGCATTGTCAGGTGGAAAAATAAATGATACACTAGTTATAGACTTGTGCGGAAAAGAGGACAATTGTTCTAATGCTGATATTCCAATAGCATTTTTGCCAAATACAAAAGAAATAACTCTTCTTCAAATGGATGGCAGGGTAACCCCGCAAGAAGTTAAAGATACAATAAAAAATGTTCTAAATGCTGGGGAACAAGTGTATAAGAAACAAAAAGAGGCTTTAAAAAATAGGTATAAGTGATAATTATGAAAGATTATATTTTAGATTTATTAGAAAAAGACAAAAGATTAGACAATAGAAAGTTAGATGAATTCAGAAAAATTGAAATCGAAAAGGATTTCATACAAAGAGCAGAAGGCTCAGCAAGAGTCAGACTAGGAAAAACAGATGTAATAGCAGGTATTAAGTTAGAAATCAGTGAACCATTTTCTGATATGCCTGATCTGGGAATTCTAAGAACAGAAGCTGAATTCACTCCTATAGCATCAGAAGATTTCTTTCCAGGACCACCAGACGAAAATGCAATAGAATTGGCAAGAATAGTCGATAGGGGAATAAGAGAATCAGAAACAATAGATCTTGAAAAATTATGTCTTGAAAAGGGAGAAAAAGTGTGGGGAGTTTGTGTTGATATCAGAATTGTTAATCATGATGGAAATTTAATGGATGCATCAGCATTGGCAGCATTGGTCGCATTAACAACAACCAAAATACCAAAATTAAAAGACGATGAAATATTAAGAGAAGACTATTCTGGTAAATTACCTTTGAAACATAAGCCAATAACAATATCAGTTGGCAAAATTGGAAATAAATTCATAATTGATCCATCAATCGAAGAAGAAAAGTTGCTAGATTCTATTTTAGCTGTTTCTGTTAGAGAAGATGACAAAATATGTGCGATGCAAAAAGGCAAAAAGCCTTTAAATATGGAAGAAATAAATAAAATTATTGATTTGGTTGTTAAAAAATCAAAAGACTTAAGAAAGCTGATATAATGGGAAGAAAAATCTTGAGCAGAAAACTAAGACAAATAAAAGCTGGAAAAGTTAGATTAGCTCCCAGATGGGTTGATATAAAGAAATTTGGCCTAAAAAGAGCTAGAAATAGAAGAGTTTCTGTAAATAGAAGAAGCTGGAAAAGAACTAAATTAAAAATATAAAAAAGTAAGTAAATCTCTGTTCTTCTTATGTTTTTACTGTTTTATTTATGGACAATCTGTTCCATATGTACATTGTGCGTATGCATTTGGGCAGTCAATAGATACTACTCTAATAATTGCACTTGTATCATCACATTGAGTTCCATTCACTATACTGAATAGATAAAATTCTCCAACATTCAATGCTGTTGCTGTTGTTGATGTATTTGTACCACATGCCAAAGATAATCCATTTGTGAAATTAACCTGACCTATGTTTTGAACAACAATATCTGATCCATTTGAAATAGAAACTATATCTAACGCTCCTTTGGTACATTCCATTTGTGTTGCCATTCCTGATTCTATTGTTGATGTTTCTGTTCTGGATATAGATGTTAACCATCCACCTACTATTGCTGCTACTGCTAATGTAAATGCGACTATAAGAACAGTTGCTATTAAAGGCGATATTCCTTTCATGAGTATTATTTGGATTTCCTTCGATATAAAAATGTTAGAAAGTTATAGATATTTTAAAAATTGAAAAAAGAACTAAATTAAAAATATATAAAAAAGTAAGTAAATCTCTATATTTACAGTTTTACTATTCTAATCTCCTGGACAATCTGTTCCTTTTGTACATTCTGCATATGTTCCTGGGCAATCAATTGATGATACTCTTACTATATTGGTGGCTGTATCACATCCTGTTCCACTTACAAGACTTAAGAACTGACCCACGGTTAATGCTGTTGCGGTTGTTGATGTGTTTGTTCCACAAAGTAAACCAAAGCCCTTGGCAGTAAAGTTAACTTGTCCTATATTCTGAATTACTGGACCTGTTGCACCGACTGAAACTATATCAATCTGTGCTTTTGTACACTCTATCTGTGTTGCCATTCCTGATTCTATTGTTGATGTTTCTGTTCTGGATATAGATGTTAACCATCCACCTATTATTGCTGCTACTGCTAATGTAAATGCGACTATAAGAACAGTTGCTATTAAAGGTGATATTCCTTTCATAGATAATATACTGATTTCCTATTTAAAAACATTTTAGAAAGTTATAGATATTTTAAAATCCAAATTATTTTTGTGAAAATATGTATTCTAAAAAAATCTTGACTGTATTGAAAAGAAAAAAAATCAAAATAGGAGATGAGATACAAGTAATAAAAAATAAGAAATCATATAAAGGAATCCTAATGCCTAGAATAGAATTAGGTGACAAAAGTTGTATTGTTCTGAAATTAGAAAACGGTTATAATATCGGAATCTCATCTGAAAATACAAAAATCAATCTTATCAAAAAAGGAAAAACGATTAAATTCAAACCTTCACAAATAAAATTAATGAAAGATAAAAACAAAAAAGATATTTCAATTCTGGGATGCGGCGGAACAATAGCATCAAGAATAGAATACAAAACAGGTGCTGTTTCACCTGCATTTTCACCATCAGATCTTATACAAACATTTCCTGAGTTAAAAGAAATAGCAAATATAGATTCCAAAAAATTATTTGATTTACTTTCAGAAGATATGACACCCAAACACTGGCAAATAATAGCAAAACAAGTTGCCAATGAAATCAAGAACAAAAAAGACGGAATCATATTGATGCATGGGACAGACACAATGCACTACACTTCTGCTGCATTATCATTTATGCTTCAGGATTTGCCAGTACCTGTTATTCTTGTTGGCGCGCAAAGATCATCTGACAGGGGAAGCAGCGACAACCAAATGAATCTAAGTTGCGCAGCATTGGCAGCAGCAAAATCAGACATAGCAGAAGTCTCTATATGTATGCATGCTGACATGAATGATAATTTCTGTTATTTGCATCAGGGAACTCATGTCAGAAAACTTCATACAAGCAGAAGAGATGCATTCAGAAGCATAGATGTTTTGCCATATGCAAAAGTTTGGTATGAAAAAAATAATATCTCATATCTGAGAAAAGATTTCAATAAAAGAGATGAAAAAAGAAAATTGAAATTAGACACAAAAATAAACCCGAATGTTGCTCTTGTATATTCTTATCCAGGAATCAAGCCTGAATTTTTCAAGTTATTAAGAAAATATGATGGTATTGTATTGGCAGGAACAGGACTAGGTCATGTTCCGTCATTTGTTATAGATGAATTGAAATCTCTTATAAAATCTGGAATTCCTGTTGTCATGTCACCACAGACAATATATGGAAGAATCAATATGAATGTGTACAAAACAGGAAGACTTCTAAATGAAATTGGGGTTATAGGCGATTATTGCAACTGGACACCTGAGTGTTGTCTAACAAAATTAATGTTTGTATTGGGGCATACAAAAAATATGAAGAAAATAAGAGAGATGATGTTAACCAATTATGTTGGAGAAATAAGTAAAAGATCTGTAATTAAAGGGTTTTAGTATGAGTTTGAAAGAATTTTTGAAACCTGAATGGAAAAAGATTATTCTACCAGTAATTTTTATATCAATATTTATTATACTAATAAAATTTTCATATGACACAGCATCATTATTTGATAAATATATGTGTGAAATGTTATCTGTAGCCAAACAAAGACAAGTGTATATTGAGCAAAATAATACAGAAGCTCTTGAAGAGATTGAAATTCAATCAGAAAATTTGTCAAATAATTTTAGGAGTGAAGTGGAAAAAAATAGATTATTAAAATTGGCTGATGAAGAATTTTTCTTTCATACTTTTATGAGTATGAAGAAAATAAATCCGTTATTACCTTTTCCGTGTGAACATAATATCATGGATTTAAGGTATAAACACTGTAGATTTTATATAAACGAAGAAGCTTATAATTGTTTTATTAATTTTACAAGTTTTGAAAATATAATTTTTGGATTCAATAAAGAAATGATAGAATATAAAAAAGTCTCTTTCTTTGACATAAGCTCAAATATCTTAATATTATTCATAGAAGGCTATTTAGTATCGTGTTTGATACTATTTTGTTATAGAAAAATAATAAGAAAGGTAAAAAATGAACTATAAAAAACTAAACTTAAAAGCAGGAATCGAAATACACCAGCAACTGAATACCCACAAACTTTTCTGTAACTGTAGTTCTGATATGAGAGAAAATTCTGATGACAAAATAGAAAGAAAACAACATCCTGTCATGAGCGAATTGGGTGAAGTTGACAGAGCTGCAAAATACGAATATCTAAAAGACAGAACATTTTTTTATCAGACATTTCCTGAAGAGAGTTGCTTGATAGAATGCGATGAAGAACCACCATTTAATGTGAATAAAGAAGCATTAAGAATTGGTTTGGAAATTGCCCTGCTCCTGAAATGTGATATTCCTGATGAAATACATATAATGAGAAAAACAGTCATAGACGGGAGCAATACTACTGGATTTCAGAGAACAATGACTATAGGATTAAATGGAAAAATAAAAGGACCAAGAGGCAGAGAAATTAAAATAACTCATGTCGCATTAGAAGAGGATGCATGTGCAATAGAAAGAAAAACTGTAAATACTGCCACATACAAATTAAACAGACTTGCTGTTCCTTTGGTTGAAATATCAACTGGAATTCTGGAAGATTTTGATCCAAATGATGTTCAGGAAATAGCAGCCAAAATCGGAATGATATTAAGATCAACTGGAAAAGTAAAAAGAGGTATTGGAACAATAAGACAGGATGTTAATGTCAGCATTAGAAACGGTCCAAGAGTTGAAATAAAAGGAATACAGGAATTAAGATTGATTTCGAAAGTAATTGAGACTGAAGCTGAAAGACAATTGGAAGAAAAAGTAAAAGAAGAGACCAGGACAGCAAACCCGGACGGAACAACAAATTATATGAGGCCATTGCCTGGTGCTGCAAGAATGTATCCTGAAACAGATCTTGAACCAGTTAAAATTGAAAAATCACTTTTGGGAAAAATCAAGAAACAACTTCCTGAGATTTTGGAAGACAGAAAGGAAAGATTTGAAAAAATGGAATTGTCAGGAGAACTGGCAAAAGGAGTTGCTGGGTCAAGTTACTCACGTTTGTTTGAAAAGATTGTCAGCAGATATAAAGTTGAATCAAAAATAGTTGCAAATGTTTTTGTAAACACACTAAGGGATTTGGAGAGAAGAGAAGGAGTTGATGTAAAGAAATTGGATGATGATGATTTTATGAGATTGTTCTATCTTCTTGAGAATAAAAAAATAACCAAGGAGTCGATTCCAGAGATTTTGAAATATACTGTTCAGAAAAATATGAAAATAGATGATGTTGTCAAGAAATTTGGATTTGTGACTTTGTCTGAGGATGAGTTGGAGAAAATTGTCAAGGATGTGATTGAAAAAAACAAAGGAAAACCACAAGGAGCTATAGTTGGAATTGTCATGAGCAAAGTCCGTGGAAAAGCATCTGCTAAAGATGTTATTAGATTGGTTAAGGAGAATTTATAATTTAATATGAATACATGAATTTCTCTAATTTATCAGTATTTTCTGGCGTCAAATCATCTAATATAGATATTTTCTTTTGTTCTTTAGAAAAAATCGTAGCATAAGGTGCCCCAGGACCAATTAATATAATTCCACGAGATATTACTTCCTTCATATTCATCTCTATTCCTGTATTTCTTTTGACCTTTTCAAATTTCTCTTCATCTGGTGGCTTCGATGACAGAAAACTCTCATATTTAACATTACTGTATATTTTTTCATTTCCTATAATAATAGAATATACACTTTTATTATCAGGAAAGTCTTGATATCCTACTATTAGAATCTTTGTTCCTTTATTATTCAACTCTAAAAAAGACCAACAATAAGCGTAACGACCTCCTTTTTCTATTATAGATTCGACGACAGAATCTATGATATTATTTCCATCTAATTCATATTTTGGTTGTGGAATACCTAATGTCTGCATAATATCCTCTTCTCATTACTTTATAATGATAAAAATATTTAAATATCTATAATTTTCTCATTGATTTGAAATGATCTGCCTGTTCTTTTTCCAATCTGTTTATTTCAACAAAAACTTCTTTTGCTTTTTTTGGTTTGTCAGCTTCTACATATTCTTCATACTGGTTTCTTAGCATTATAAGTCTTGTTTCTATCTCTTTTAGGCGTCTTTCATTTGCTTTCAATTCTTTTGTTTCAAATTCGAATCTTTTTGATATTTCTTTCATTCTTTTTCTGCTCCATCTTATAACAAGAACTATAAACATGACTGAAAATATTGCAACAGCAATTGTTGCAGCAGCTGCTATTGGAATTGTTGGTAGCATTTAATATTATTTTGGTATTTTAGAATTAATATATTATTTGATACCCAATAATTTTCTTTCTTCTTCTCTTAAAGAATTGATTTTTTTTTCGAGTTTTTCAATTTCTTCTTGTTTCTTTTCTTCATCTTTTATAATCATATTCCATAAATGATAATTTTTTTTATAATCTGGATCTGTTTCTTTCAATTTAGAAAATGCTCTTTCTGCATTTTCTTTTTTCTTTTGAATCTTTGCTAAATCATTATATTTTTTTGCTAATTCTGTACCTAATTTTTGTAGATCATTATATATCTCTCCTTTTCTTTTATTGACATGCTTATATTTTTCATTAATTTTTGAAATTGTTTTATCAATTCTTTTTATTCTAATCTTGATCTTCAGACTATTTTCACAAG
>CAYLUO010000006.1:0-9798 GCA_964386885.1 uncultured archaeon | reverse complement strand
TGATAGGTGATCTGAATCGAGTATGGGAGTGGTTCATTTTCTTTATTATATCTTCTATAAGAGTTTTTGCATCTCCAGGTTCTGCAATACATACAGCTGCTGAACCAACATTTATGCCAACTGCCCTTCCCAAATCTTGTTTAGATGGGATACTCACATAAGGACATTTTTTCTCATTACATAAAACTGGTAAATGCATTACAATTTCTTTTGGTTCTACATCTTCTGCTGCTATTACTAATTTAGCAGTGCCCCTTTCTATTGCCTTTGTGGTTTCATTTACACCTTTTTTGACTTTACCAGTATTTTTGGCTATTTCCAAAGCTTGCAAAATCTTATTTATTAATTCTTTTGATAATTCAGTCATTTATTTCACCTCCATAATGGATCCATATTCTTCATATTATGTTATTCAAGATATGTTTTTAAAGCTTATATTTTTTACCCATGTGTAAAATACAACACAATTTCTGGTTTTTTCTTATCTATTCTACAGAAACCAATTCTCATAAGCTGAATTACATCATCTATTTTTAATTTCTTGATAGATGGTTCGCCAATAGCTTTAATTTCTTTATTTGGCATTACTATTTTTAATTTTATATTTTTCTTGGAAATCCATTGTATTTTTTGCATACTCTTTACAATTTCATTTCCACAAAATTCAGAAATCTTGTTTAATTTTATATTAAACAATCCAAGTAATCTCACTTTTTTATTTTTATATTTTTTGAAATCATCTTTACAAATATAGATTTTATCTAAATCTACTGGAATTGTTCTTTTTCCTCTTTTTGGAAAATCTGGGTGAAGATTTTCTTTAGCAATTTTAATTTTTGGAGCATTTTTTATTTTAATTTTAACAGAATCTATTACAGCAAAATATCTATTTGCTTTTTTATCAATAAATTTCCTGTTAAAAGTCTCTAACATGTCCCAAGTTAGAACAGATTCTGCTTTTGAAACTCCGGTTGCAATCAGAAATTCTCTCAACCCTTTTGGTAAAAACCCACGTCTTTTTAATGCAAGTAAGGTTGTTAATCTTGGATCATCCCATCCTTTTAGTTTTTTGTTTTTTATCATTTCTCTTATTAATCTGCCAGAAGATGGAACACCTTTCAAATTAAATCTTGCAATTTCTTTTACAACAGGACTTTTAATTCCTAAATTTTTCTGAATGAATTTTTGTATATCAGTTTTCATTTCAAATTCTTTTGATCTTATTCTATGAGTTATTTTTTCTATTTCATCCATAAGAGAAGTTGCAAAATCATACATTGGATAAACATGATATTTATTACCAAGTCTTGGATGTTTTTTGTTTATAATTCTCATTATTGTTGGATCTCTCATTGCTGCATTTTTATGAGTCATAGAAATTTTTAATCTCACACACAATTCCCCAGGGTTACATTTTTTAGATAACATCTTTTTCCATAATTTAAGATTTTCTTTTACTGTATTAGAACGACAATCACAACAAATTTTATTTCTTCTATATTTTTTGATTTTATCTTGTTTACATTTACAAACATATGCCTTATCTTTTTTGATTAATTTTTCAGTTGCTTTATAGAAATTTTTAATATAATTTGAAGTATAATCAATTTTATTCCATTTAATTCCTAACCATTTCAAACCATCTATAATGGCTTGATAATATTTTTTCTCACATTTTTCAGGATTTGTATCTTCAAATCTCAATATAAATTTTCCTTTGTATTTTTTTGCATACATATAATTTATAGAAGCAGCTTTTGCGTGACCTAAGTGAGGATATTTACTTGGTTCTGGAGGAAATACGGTTACAATCTTTCCTTTTACTACATTAGGTAATTTTGGCAATTCTGTTTTTTCTTTTTTCTTTATTTTTTTCTTGATTTTGAATTTAGATAGTTCTTGTTCTTGTTTTTCTAAAGACCAAGAATTTACTTCATTGACAATTCTATTAATTTCTGGCATTAATTTTTTTATTTTATCTTTTATTTTAGGATTTTCAGCTATTATTTTTCCAACTACAGACCCAACATTAGCTTTTCCATTATATTGAACTGCATTCAAAAGTGCTTGTTTTAGAACTTCTTTCTCCATGAAACTCAATTGATAATTGGTTATTTATATTAAAATTCATTTCATAATTATACTTCCATACCCAACAACAGCTCTTTCGTCTCCTGTCACTTCAGCTGATGTTGAATATTTCAACAATTCTGCTTTTTTTGCTCCTAATTCTTTTGATGCAACAATAGCTATAGCTATTGGTCCAAACCCACAAACACTAGCATTTTTTTCATTTAATCTTGAGAAGAATTCTTTTTCATCTAATTTTAGAATAGAATCTATAACATATTTGTCTACTAATTCAGCGTATTTTTTTGGAACATAATGAGAGAAATCAGAACTTGCTATTACTATCCAATTTTTATTTTTTATTAAACTAGCTATCGTTTTGCCAATTATCGTACATTCCTCTAAAAATCCAGAAGTTGGATATTCATTTTTAATATTTATTGGAACAAATCTAAAATCATTTCCAAATTTATATTGTAAAAATGGTAATTGAACTTCTATTGAATGTTCTTGTTCATGAGATAAGATATCATATTCTAACAATTGACATTTTTCTAATAATTTTTCAGACAGACTTTTGTCTATCTCTATTCGTCCTAATGGAGTTGCCCATATACCATCTTTCATTATTCCAAACTTTGATCCAACAATACTATGACTGGTTCCGAGAATTATGAAATTAGATTTTTTCATTTTTGAGTATGAATGTGCAGCAACTTGTCCAGAATATATATATCCTGCATGTGGAACTACAGCAGAAATTATATTCTCACTTTTTTGTTCTATTCTTTCAAAACATTTTTTCAAAAGTTTATTTAATCTATCTTTATCTAAAGGATAAAAACTTCCAGCAACAGCAGGTTTTCTTATCATAATTATAAGTTATTTTTTGAAATACAAATTCTTTCTTTTTATCTGGTTTTCTCTTAATTCAAAAACTTTTTTGTTCATTTCAAAATATTTTTCTTTAATTGTTTCTTTCATTGCTTCCAAAATAAACTTCTTTTTTATTGGGATTATATTTTCAGTAGCTGCATAGCCCAACATATAGATATTTGTTGAAACAACAGTGCCAACAGTTCTTTTAACAATTTCAGATGCATTAATACAGAAAATCTTTTTACTAAAATCTTTTATATCGTCTAACACTTTGTCTATAGATGGATATTTTCCTTCGCCAATGTAAACAGACAAAGGATATATATTGTAACTATTAAGCAAGAAAATTGTTTTTTGTTTTGAAGAATAATATGTAGCTCTCATTCCTTCTAATGGTTCCAATGCAATTATAAGATCAGCATTTCCTTGTCTAACTAAAGATGAATATATTTTTTTACCTATTCTAACATGACATTCTATATGTCCGCCCCTTTGTGCTAATCCATGAAGTTCAGATGCTTTTACATCATATCCTTGTCTCATTGCTGCTTCAGAAATTATTTTTTGTAATGTTAATATTCCTTGTCCTCCAACTCCTGTTAATACTATGTTAAAATCTTTCATTTTCTTTTCACCTTTTTAATCGCACCATTTGGACATATTGATGCACAAACTCCACAACCAGTACAAAGATTTTTATCAATAAACATTCTCCCATCAATTTCAGTTATTGCAGGACATCCTATACTATTCAAACAAGTTTTGCATTGTTTACATTTTTTCTGATCAATTTCATATTTTTCTGGCTCAACACCATAAAATTTCATTCTTCTCATTGCCATAAGCTGGCACTCTCTTTTTGCAACTATAACTGATGGTTCATCTTTTTTCAAGAATTTTTTAATTGTTTTTATCATTAGTTTCATGTTTAACGGATCAATTACTTTTACATTTTTTACTCCCATTGCTTTTACTATATTTTCTATTCTTAATGGAGTTGTTTTATCACCCATTGCAGTAAATCCAGTTCCAGGATTTTCTTGATGTCCAGTCATTGACGTATATCTGTTATCCAATATAATCACAAGTGAATTTGATTTATTGAAAACTATATTTGCAATTGCAGGCATACCTGCATGGAAAAATGTCGAGTCACCTAAAAATGCTATTGTTTTTTGGTCACTCACTTTATTTATTCCATGAATTACACTAACATTTGCTCCCATACTTAGATTAAAGTCTTGTGTTTCAAATGGTGGAAATATTCCTAAAATATAACAACCAATATCACCACCAAATACTGTTCCTGGTGGTGCAGCTTTTTTTACAGCAAGAAATGTTGCCCTGTGTGGACAACCAGGACAAAATACAGGGATTCTTCTTGGTATTTTTAATTTATTGAATTTTTTATTATGAGAATCAAAATTAAAATCAAACTTTTTATCCGCAACTTTCATTATTGCTTTCATAACAATTTCAATATTAAACTCTCCAGATTTTGGAAGAACATCTTTACCATAAACTTTTAATTTTGGATTTGCATCTTTAGCGATTATATTAACTTCATCTTCCATTAATGATTCTAATTCTTCTACAATCAAAACAGATTTTTTATTTTTAATGAACTTTTTTATTTTTTCAGTTGGCGAAGGATAACTTAATCCAATTTTCAAAATAGGAAGTTTAATATTTAATTCATCTAGTGCATCAATAACATAATTATAAGAAACTCCAGAAACTATTATTCCAATTTTACTTTTCACATTTCCATTTACAATAAAATTGAATTTTGTTTTTTCAGACAATTTTCTAATGTTTTCGATTTTTTCTAGAATTTTTTCATGCAGTTCCATTGTATGTGGTGGAAGATTATTAAATTTTTTCATATCTTTAACAAATTTTCCTTTTGTTTTTCTTTTTGGCAAACTATCCAATTTTACAATTCCTTTTGTATGATTCACTCTTGTTGTTGTTCTCAAAAGAACTGGAATTTCATATTTTTCTGAAATTTTAAATGCTAATTTTGTAAGATCTTTTGCTTCTTGTGAATTAGATGGTTCTATACATGGTATATGTGCTAATCGTGCATAATATCTGTTGTCTTGTTCTGACTGGGCAGAACTCCAACAACTTGGGTCATCAGCACTTACAATAACTAAAGGCGATCCACCAACATATGCTATAGGCATGAAAGAATCTGCAGCAACATTAACACCAAAATGTTTCATTGATACAATAGATTTTACTCCAGAAAATGCTGCACCAGATGCAACTTCTAAAGCAACTTTTTCATTTACACTATATTCAAAATAAATTCCAGCTTTTCTTGCTATTCTTGCAAATGTATCTCCTATTTCTGATGATGGAGTTCCAGGATATGTTGATGCTAATCCAACACCAGATTCTAATGCACCCCTAACTATTGCCTCATTACCTAATAGAATTATTTTTCCATTTTTCTTCAAAATTTTTTCCATATTAAGCACTTATAATAATTTTTTTACTTCAGATTCAATTCCAAACATTTTTCCAGCTTCTTTTGATAATGCCAAAAGATTATTTTTTCTTTCTTTTAGAAGTTGAACTTTATCTACTCTTTGAGTTGCACATAACATTCCTAATTCTTCTTTTATTGCTTCAACAAAATTTACTATTCCTTTAGCTTTGTTGATATTTGCTGCTATTAAAAATGCTCTTCCCATAGCAACAGAATTAGATCCTAACATTAATGCCTTACCTATATCCATTCCATTTGCAAATCCACCAGTTAGCATTATGTCATAATCTATTTTTCTTTTATTGATTCTTTGCATTACAGAAAGAGATGGTACACCAATTTCATTCATGACTAACCAAGGAGACATTCCAGTACTTCCTCCATATCCATCTATAGTCACACATTTTAATGGAACATTTTCTTTCTTTTTTATTTTTTGTAAAAATTCTAAGAATTCTATAATTCCTTTACCTGCTGCAATTTTTATCCATATAGGAACACGAAGATCTTTACATTTTAATAACATATCTCTAACTATTTGTTCATTTATTGTTCCTGGAGAAGAATGTCTTTCATATCCTTCTTTTGTTTTTATAATTTTATACCCAAGTTTTTCATATTTTTCTGCTTCTTTTGATGATTTGAACTTTATTTCTCCGCCTAATCCCATTTTACACCCTTGGCCTAATTTTAATTCTATTGCATGTGCACCCAAACTCACAGCCTTTTCTGGAACATTTATTTTGAATTCATTTGCATTTGCTTGAACAACTAAAGCGCCTCTTCTATGATAATTATCAAGATATGGTTTCATTCTTTCTTTTAATCCTTTTTCACCATAAGTAACAAAAACGTTTTCTCCTACAACCATTGGTACCCCTGCTTGTGCTGAACCTATTGCTAAATCTGTACCATGTTTATGAGCAACTATAGTAGATCCCATACCAGCAACACTTAAAGGAGCAGAACATTTGAAACCACCAATATTAGAAGTAGTATCAACTTTTTTGAAAATCACTTCTTTTCCTATAATTTGAGGTAATATTTGAATATCATCTATAAATGGCAATCTTTTTTCAGGACTAAATTGGGCAATGCCAAATGGTTCAGGAAATAAAGTTCTTCCTGTTCTAGCCTTTTTACCTATTTCACATGTTCCGCATTTTAAGCAAACAGAGCATAAACCAGATGGTGAGACATGTTCTGGTGAATTAGCAGTAGTTCCTGTTACTACACATGCATTAGAATGTCGCCTTAATCCTTTCAGATTTGGATATGATTTTTTAATTTCAACCATGTTATTAATAATGAATTTTATTTTAAATAATATTTGTTATTTTTTTAATACTAGAAAATAAAATAATTTAGAGAGGAATATCAATGAAAGAGCTAATAGTAGTAATGTTTTTGTCTTTAATTTTGATAGGAACTTTAGGATTCTATAATATTGAAAATATGCCTTTATTAGACTCATTTTATTTAACTGTTGCCTCTATTACAACAGTTGGATACGGAGATGTAGTTCCTGTTACTCCTGTAGGAAAAATATTTGCTAGCGGATTAATAGTCGGAGGTATTCTTGTATTTGCTGTTGTTATTGCTCATGTTGGAGGAGTATTTTTAACATCAAAAATTGAGGAGGTATTAGGTTTTGTGAGAAAAAAACAAAAAATGAAAAACCATGTTGTATTATGTGGTGCTGGAAATGTTGGAAAAGTAATAATAGATGAATTAAAAAAAGCAAAAAAAGGATTTGTTGTTGTAGAAAGAGATACTGAAAGAGTTAAAGAATTAACACAGGAAAAAATACCAGCAATATATGGTGATGTTCTGAATGAACAAGTATTGAAAGACGCAGGTATAAAAAATGCAAAAGTTCTCATTTCGGCTCTTGATAAAGATGCTGATGCTGTATTTTTAACTGTAACAGCAAAATCATTGAATCCAAATATAAAAGTAATAGTTCAGGTCAATGAACAAAAGAACATAGACAAAATGTACAAAGTAGGCGCAAACGAAGTTGTTTGTCCACAAGTAGCAGGAGCAAGAATGTTAGCACATGCAGCAATAGGAAAATAATTATTTCAATGACTTTATTGCTTTTTCTATTCTGTTTAATGCTTCTTCTATCTTTTTGTATTCAGTTGCATAACTTAATCTGATATATCCTTCTCCATCTTTTCCAAATTCTGTTCCAGGAACTGTTAGAACTTTAGCTTTTTTTAAGAGGAAATCAGATACTTTTGCAGAAGACATATTCAATTCCTTTATATTTGGAAATGCATAAAATGCGCCTTCAGGTTTTAGACAACTTATTCTTGGAATTTCTTCAATTCTCTTTATTATAAGTTTTCTTCTTCTATCATATTCCTTTCTCATTTTTTCAATATAATCTTGTTTTGATGTTAATGCTTTATACCCAGCAATTTGAGCTATAGTTGGTGCACATACAGTTGTATAGATATGCATTTTTACCATAGACTGGATAATATCTTTTGGTCCTGTTGCATATCCTAATCTCCAACCAGCCATGGCTTGAGTTTTAGAAAACGTAAAAAGTGACACAACATGATTTTTCATTCCGTTCAGACTTCCAATGCTTATATGTTTTTGATTATCATAGATTATATTTTCATATGCTTCATCAGAAAATATAATTAAATTATTATCAACAGCTATATCAGCTAATTCTTCCAATGTTTTTTTCTTTAAAACTCTTCCTGTAGGATTGGATGGAGTATTTATAAGAAGTATTCTAGTTCTTTTGTCTATTAATTTTTTAACAGTGTCTGGATTAAATTCGAATCCTTCACTCTCTAAAAGGGGAACTGAAACAGGAACACCATTTATAGTTTCAACCATTGGTATATATGCTAAAAATCCAGGATTAGGAACTAGAACTTTTTCTCCAGGATCTATTAAAGATAATGTACCTAAAAGCAATGCTTCTTGAGAACCACATGTTACTATTACTTCATCAGGAGATGCTTTTATTTTATTTTCTTTTCTTAATTTTTTTGCTATAGCTTCCTTTAATTCAGTTCTGCCAGCTGGTGCAGAATAATGTGTATAACCTTGAGAAAGTTTTTTCTGTGCATGTTTGATTATATGCCTTGGTGTTGTAAAATCAGGTTCACCAGGACCTAAAGATATTACTGATTTATCTTCTGAAGCAATTTTCATTATTCTTGCGAAAATAGAACTTGGTAAATTTAAGAATCTTTCTGAGATTGAATGTTTTTTTCTAGCCATATAATAAACATATCGAAATCCTAGTTTAAATTAATTAAACAAGTTTTTCTTTTTCAAAATATTTTCTTAGGAAAATTGCAAAACTTTTATTTCTGTTCATGAATTTTTTAATTTCTTTCAAATCTAATATCTCAAATTTTTTTGCAATTTCTTTTGCTATATAATTTGGGATACCTTTTGCTTCAAGTGATTTTCTATTATCTTTTAATGTATCTTTTAATTTATTTTCAGCTTGTTTCCATGGTCGTTTTATATCGACACACCAATTGTTTTCTTCTACATATGGTCCATTGATAGCTAATTTTCTATATTTGTGAATAAAATTAGCACAATTTTTTACATCAAAAACATAAGGGCCAATTCTTTTATTTACTTTTGGTAATTTGCTTACTTCAAACTCAAGTAATATGCCAGCATTTTCCTTATCATCAGTCCAATACCTGTTTTTCAAAACAGAAAATTCATACTCTTTCATTATACTTTCTAATCTCTTAGCTGTTTTTTCTAATTGTGGATAAAGAATATCATCAACAATATCAGGTTTTTTAAATTTAACAAAAAATATTTCAGCTCCTCTTTCTTCAATAAAAGAATTAAATTCTTCTATCAACAATGGTTTTATTTCTGTTCTGAAAAATAGTCCTCTTTTTTCTATTTGTAAAAACTCTCTTGCGATTTTTTTGAACACATAAAAATTCTTTGCTGAAATTGCTGCAGCAGCGTTTCTTCTTTTGTCAACAGGATCAATCACTATAAGTATATCATCTTTGAATTTCTTTCTGATTAAATCATATTGTTCTTCTTTCCAATAATTTTCTATATCAATTATTTCTCTTGGTTTCCAATCTAACATATTCTTAAGAACATTTTCAAATCCACCATATTTCATTGCTAAAATCTCACATATATATCCAGAGAATCCTTTTGTTCTAGAATCGGCGCCATATATATTGTTTGCTTGTAGGAATTGTTTTAGTAATCTCACATCATCTGAATATTTTCTTGGAAATTTTTCATTAAGATATTTTACATGGAATGGAGTCCTGTCAACAGCAGATTTTATTTTTTCACCAGACTCAACTTTATAACAAGGAACTATA
>CAYLUO010000005.1:3083-12087 GCA_964386885.1 uncultured archaeon | reverse complement strand
ATTGTATCTGTGTCATGATATTTATATCTTGTACCATTAGGCAAATAACAACAATAGTCCATCATTTTCATTATATTTGATTCTGTATAATTTGAATATATGTTGTTTAAGAATATTCTTTGATACCTCCCATCTATCGAACAGTTAGTTGTATTATGTTTTTCACAAAAATCAAATGAATGTTCTCTGAGAAAACTATATCCCCATATACTAAGGGTTGTTTCATCATATTTCCATATACTTACATCTTTCCCAAAAACTTCTTTCAATTTAGTTCTAAGAAGATATTCTGGATAAATATAGAAATATGAAATATAAAGAATTGTGACTATCAAAAATAAAATAAAAATTTTTAATTTACGCTGCATATTTAGAATTTAATTTAGAATAATAAATGATTTAATAAGCCTCGGAAGGGACTTGAACCCCCAACCTACTGGTATTTTTTGATCATGCATTCACACGACCAGTACAAACCAGTTGCTCTACCATTGAGCCACCGAGGCGCTTTTTATCAAATTTCTGCTACAAATATATAAATCTTTCTCTAATAACTAATAAATCTTTAACATTCTCCTTATATTTAGGTGATTTAATGAAAAAATTAGTCTTATCTACAATTTTTAGTATACTCTTTATGAGTTCTTTGGGTTTAGCCGCAAATTTTGACGTATCTGTTGGTGCAACACCAAAACAGATCACAGTAAATCCATGTGGAGTTGCTCTATATGATATAGTAATAGAGAATGTAGGGGATATGAAAGATACCTACACATTACAAATTGAAGGTTTGCCAGAAAATTGGTATTCTCTAAGTCAAGATCAAGTTGAATTAGACTCTGGCAAAACAGAAACTGTATATTTATTTATAACCGCTTCTTGTGAAGGTGATTTTGGACAATATTCTGGAATTGTAACTATAAAAGGAAATTCACAAGATAGTGATAGTTTTACACTAAATATAGTCACAGACAGAAGTGTGAAAATAACAATGCCAGAAGATGTTGTATCTTGTTTATGTGAAGGTGGATTTGTAACAGCTGAAATAAAAAATACTGGAGAACATACTGAAAATTTAGTTTTTTCATTAACAAGTGAAATCGCCGAATATTTAGAATTAGATAAGACTAGTTTAGTTCTAGAATCAGGTGAAACAGATAAAATAAATATAGAAATATCTGAAGAATGTAAACCTGAAGGAGAATATTCCTTAATATTAAATGCAAATTCAAAAACAAGTTATGTAACAGCACAAGCTGAGACAAGAATAAAACTAACAAAATGTTATCAGTTTGAAGTTGTTTATCCAGAAGAAATTCAAGCATGTTCTGGAGAAGTAAATGAATTTAATATAAACGTAAAAAATACTGGATTAAAACAAGATACATATGAAGTTAGTATAGATGAATTAAATTATACTAAAATATCTCAATTAGATCCTGAACAAGATCAGGATTTTAAAGTTTCATTTAGAAAAGATGCTGGTGAACACACACTAGAATTAGTTGTAAAAAGTAGCACACAAGAAGAAACATATAATATTAATGTAAAATCAGAAAAATGTTATGATGCAGATCTAGAATTTGAAAAAGATACATATGAAACAGGCCAATGTCAAGGTAAGCTTGTAAAAGCAACACTTGTAAATACTGGAACTAGATCTGATACATATATTGTAAGTTGTGATAAAGATTGGGTTATAATAAAGCCAACAAAAATAATTTTAAATCCTGAAGTTAGTGAAAATATAGCAATATATTGTAGTCCATCATATGAAATGGGTGGTGAATTTGTTATAAAAGTAAGCGCATCCTCAGAAAAAACAATTATAACAAAACCATTTACTTTAAATGTTATGGGAATTGAAGGAACAACTACTACTTTACCAATAGAAACTACAACAACAGAACCGATTGAAACAACATTACCAGAAGAAACAACTACAACAGGAATAGGATTACCTAATATAACAATAACTCTTCCATTTGGTGAAGGAGAAGAACTTCCAGGAATGAAATTTATAAGACCACTTGTAATTGCAATATTAATTGCAGTTATTATACTGGGTGGATTATATTGGCTTGTAATGAAGGGTGAGTAAATGTTTGGAAACGTATTATTGATTGCCAGTTTTCTTATTTTAATGGCAGTAGTATTAGAAGCAAAAGTAAAATCCAATTTAGGATTTTTCATAACTGCAACAGGATTTATAGTAGCAATATTGAATCTGTTGTATGTAATAGCTCAATTCATATAAAGTGGTAAAATGAAAGTACAGAGTTTTTTGGCATTTTTGTTTACTCTGTTTGCTTTATTGCTATTGATTGGTGGAACTGTATGGTATTTCTGGAATATACCAAAACCAGAAAGATGTGTATATCATACTTTAGATCTGGAATTGGAAACTGATTATTTAGAAATGGAACAATGTAAAGGAAAATTAGTAAAATTATCTATTATAAATGGAGACTCAGAAGATGAGTATAAGATTTCTATTGATGAACCAAAATGGATAATAGCAAGACCAAAGGAAATTAGATTAGGACCAAATGCGACAGAAGAAGTTTCTATCTATGTTAGTCCACCTCTGGAAACAGAAGGAGAATTTACATCGATTATAACAGTAAAGTCTTGGTGTGTCGAAAAAAATATAGAATTGTTAGTTAAAGTTTAGATCTATTAGAAAAGACATTTACCATGATAACATATTCTACATTCGTTTTCATTAGTTTCTTTTTTGAATGGTTTACATACTCCGCTAGAATCACAAAAATATTGTATTACATATGAAGATCCTGTATACCAATGTCCACCACATTTATCTGAATGTTTTCCTTCTGTGTCTATACACCAACCACCTTGTTTATATGGATTTTCTAGATCATCGGATTCTCTTTTGCATTTTGTTGTATCAAAATCTTTCCCAGCTTCTATACAACCATCAAATTCTTCTCCAACAAATTTTGATATACATTCACCAAAATCACATGGATCTTTAGTGCATTCTGCAGGATGATTATAGTCTGAACATCCACTGATACTATTACAATTTCTACATGGATAGGTTTGTGGGTGTCCAACAAAGAAACATTTACTTAAACCATGGCATTCGTTCCTTGAACAAGATGTTTTACCATCTCCACATCTTTCGTTATAATTATTTTTATCATTTTTTGATATAACACAGTCGTTGCAATTACATTTTTCTCCTGAAGGTGGGTGTATAGTTGCTTCTCCTTTACAAGTACAATCTGATTTATCACAAAAATATTCAGAGTCATATTTATCTTGGCATGTGGAATCACTGTATTCTAATATATTTTTAGTGCATAAGCAACATTCTCCTTTATTTTCTGTACAATACCCACAATTTTCTGAATTAAGACATCTTTCAGTTAAAATATCAGCAGGACAATTACCAGTGCATATTCTAGTACCATATTTTTGATATGACTCGCATCCGTCTGTTCCACATTTTTCTTCATAATCCCATTCTTTACATTCGCATGGCTGGGTTGTTTGTGGTGTTGTTGTTTCAGATGGTGTTGTGGTGCCAGTGGGTGTTGTGGTGTCAGTGGGTGTTGTGGTGTCAGTGGGTGTTGTGGTCTCTGGTGGAGTTGTAGTTTGTGGAGTTGTAGTTGGTTGTTTTGTAGTGGGTGGTGTAGTGGTTGAACTTGAGCAATCACAACAATATGTTCCAGAAGGACAATATCCTGATACAGAAGTGCAATCAATTTTCCAACATGGAACTGAATAACATGATTCTGAACATGGTAATGTTGTTGGCGGAGTAGTAGTTGGAGATGATTCTTTACATTTACAACAATATGGCTTTGTAAGCGAACATTCAGTAGAATATACTTTTTTACAACTTGATTCTATATAATTACTTCCATATTTTGATTTACAAACATCGTCATTACAATTAATACAACTTGCTACACAAAATCCACCACTACATTTAGGTTGTGTAATAGGGGTTGCACTTGTAGTTGTTGTTTCTATTTCATTACATATACAACATACTTTTCCATCTTCACAATTTTCTTGTCTAGAACTTTTTATTCCACTATCTGAACAATATAACATACAATGTGAAGATATAAGACACATTCCTCCTTGACTTTCACAATCTGATGCAGATAATCCAAATAATTCATTTAAAATTTCCCAAAACCTACCAACCAAAGAAGCTGAAACTATATTAGAAAATAATATCAATGTAATAAATATAACAAGAAATGTCAAGTATATTTTCATAATAATAATTTACATTTAAATCTAATAAATTATTAAAATCTATTTTTCCCTTTTAAGTTTATGATAAATAAAGATATTCGGAAAGTTTTAGAAAAACAACAGTACAGAATTGTTGGAAATCATAGTGCAGTTAAAATTTGTCATTGGACTAAAGAATCATTAGCAAGAAATAGAGTCTGTTATAAAGAAAAATGGTATGGAATAAAATCTCATAGATGTATGGAATTTACTCCTTCAACTATTTGGTGTAATCATCATTGTTTATGGTGCTGGAGACTTCAGACTGGAGATAGAAAAGAATTAAAATGGAAAGAATATCCATTTGATTCTAAAATTGATAATCCAGCAGAAATATTAGATAAAGCAATTGAAGCAAGAAAAAAATTATTAACAGGATTTGGTGGAAATACTAAAGTAGATAAAGAAAAATTTAAAGAAGCATTAGAGCCAACAAGTATTGCTATATCTTTATCAGGTGAACCAACTCTTTATCCAAAAATATCTGAATTAATTGAAGAATGCCATAAAAGAAATATATTTACTTTCTTAGTCACAAATGGAACTACACCTGAAGTTTTAGAAAAAATTACTAAACCATCTCAATTATATATTACACTACCAGCTCCAAATGAAAAAATTTATTTGAAATCATGCAGACCAATTATAAAAAATGGTTGGAAAAAAATTATGAAATCTTTGGATTTAATGAAAACTTTTGATTGCAGAACTGTTATCAGATTGACTCTTGTTAAAGATTTGAATATGATAAATCCTGAGCAATATGCAGAATTGATTGAAAAAGCAAAACCAATGTTTGTCGAAGCAAAAGGATATGTCCATGTTGGTGAAAGCCAGAAAAGATTAAAACGAGAAAATATGCCAACTCATGATGAAATAAAAGATTTTGCAAAAGAAATTTCTAAACACTGCAGTTATAAAATAAAAGATGATTTCAGACCAAGTAGAGTTGTTTTACTTACTCAATAATTTTTTATATATTTTCTACATAATCGAAAAAAAGAGCTTAAATAATTTTGATATTATAATTAAATTGTGTCTCTCATAAAATTTGGAATAAAATATCAAATAAATTCTGACTATGAGGGTGAATTTTCACCAAATGATGCTGCTTTAGATGCATTTTCTCATATTCTTTTCAAAAGAGAAATTGTTGATTTTCTTGAAGAAGGTAGAATGATTTATAGAATAATAAGTACTTTTGATGATGTAAGTGCTGAACTTAGAAAAGGCATGAAGGATGCTCCTGAAATTTTAAAAGAACTTGATTATACTTCTGGTGACACATTAAGATTAGTTCCAGTATTCATGAGGGCTTTAGGAGTTACTGATAAAGAACTAATGGAAATTTATAAAGAAATAGGAGAATTTTATCCTGGTGCCATAGAAGGAGCGAAAGATATTCAGAAAAAATTAGGAAATGAATTAAATATAATATCAACAAGTTGGCTTGACTTTTTGTATAGTATGAATGATGGAATTGTTCCAAGAGAACATATTTATGGAACTCCTATGGAACTTGATAGATATAAGTTTGCTGAAAAAGAAAAAGGAAAAATCTTAGATTCATTAAGAGAAATGATTAAATTAAAAAAACAAGGAAAATTAATAGAAATAGTTTTAGAAAAATCCGATGGAACTGATATAACTAGTTATGATGAATTAAGTAAAAAACAAAAAGAAGCGTATGAAATTATGGAAGAAATTTTCTGGAAAGATCTTGCAGAAATACCAACAGTAATGCAAATGTATAAAAAAATTAATCCAAGGGGTAGTATTGATAAAGCAAAGGCCGTTGAAGACGCTGTAAAAAAAGCTAATATATTGCGGAAAAAAACTATTGGTGTTGGAGATAGTTCAACAGATCGAAAAATGTTGAATTTGATCAGAGAAAATGGAGGTATAACTTTGACACATAATGCTAAAGGTTCTGCTATAAAATATGGTGAATTTAATTTAATAACAGAAAATTATTATATAACTGTTCCTTTAGTTGCGATAGCAAATGCGAAAGGAAAGGATGGACTTATAGATTTAGCTAGAAATTGGGATTATTATAATTTGTTAGATGAATTGAGAAAATCTGTAGATAAAAAAACCTATAGAATAATAAGGCATAAACTATATGATATTTTTGTATTTGGAAGAGATACATCATTTGCTAAATTTACATATATTCCTGATTTAACTAATGAAGAATTCAAAAAGCTTCAAAAAGAGAATAACGAAATACGAGCTAAACTTAGAGGAGAATCTAGAGCAAAAATTCGTTAATAATAATTAGGATTCAATATTCCTATCCAATAATTTTTTTCCTTTTTCCTGAGGAATTATTTTTAATTTAGCATTTCTGAATTGTCTTTTTAATTGTTTACCTTTGTGAATTTTATCCAAGAAAATTGCTAATGCAGCAACTTCAGAGTGTGGTTGGTTTCCTATTGCAATATTATAATCAGATAATTGATAAACTTCAGAAGGAACTTTTTCTCCTCCTACTATAATAAGCAAATCTTTCTTAGGAATTTTAATTTTATCAATATTTTTTCCATACATTGTTAGATGACAGATAATTCCTTTCCAATTTTTAAGGATTTTTTTGTAATTTTTTTCATATTTTATTTTGAAATTTCCTCCCCATCTTTTTGTTACATCATTCATACTTTTTTCTGTTTCAGTGTCTTTTTCTCCTGTGTATATTATTTCGTCTGCTCCAAATGCTCTTGCAACTAAGGCGCAATGTGTAGTTATTCTCTGATCTCTGAAAATTCTATGTCCCAATCTTAAAACTTTTATTTTCATAAATAATGGTTAGAGTAAAAGTTTTTAAATGCTTTTACTATCATTAGTCTATAGGTGATATATTGTATAAACGGCCCCAAATGACAGCAGAAGAAGAAATATCTAGAATCAGAAGGCCAAGAGATAATCAAGTTTTTGGAATAATTGAGATGATGATGGGCGGAGACAAAATGAAAGTTCAGTGTGATGATGGTAAAGAAAGACTAGTTAGAATTCCTGGTAAATTGAGAAAAAGAATGTGGGTTAGAGTTGGTGATTTGATTTTAGTTGCGCCATGGAAGGTTATGTCTGACAGAAGAGGTGACCTTGCTTGGAAATATACAAAGACACAAGCAAATTGGTTACAAAAGAAAGGATTTTTGAAAAATATTCGTTTTCAATAAAAATTAATAATATAAAACCTAATTCCTTAGTATGAAAGAGTATAAAATTTTATTTTCTGTTATAATTGTTAGTTTGATTATATCTGCTCCTTTAGTACAAGCGTCTTGGACCGGAAAGTTTTGGGAATGGTTGGGTGGATTGTTTGGATATTCTGAAGAACCAGATTATACTTGTTGTGGAGTAGGTTATGATGATACTTGTGGATATCCAAAATGGGATAGTGGTTGGAAAAAATGTGTAACTGTAAAATGTAAATGTAAAGAAGGAGTTAATTGTATGGACATTAAACCAACAGAATGTAATAAATATCCTTATCCTAGTGTTTGCTACTATCTTAATAGCAATATAGAACAAAGTGATTGTACTCCGACTACTACAACTCCACCTACTACACAACTTACATGTAGTCAAAGTAGTGGTTCATGTATTTCAGAGGTGGATTGTATAGGTCATTGCCAAAATATAGATAAAATTATTGATGTAACAAATAGCGGAGAAGATGAAAATTGTGCTTCAGGATTTTGTTGTGTCTGTAAAGAAAGTACGCCCACTACTGCTCCTCCTACAGCACCACCTACTACTTGTACTAAAGACCAATGTTCCTATGACAATAGATGTTATAGTAAAGGAGAGAGAAAAAGTGTATATTATGCTCAATATATATGTGATGGGAATGAAATAAAAAAATGTAATTCTGAGAGTATTAATGACAAAATAAGTATAATATATGCGACCAAAGAAACTATAAATTATATTTGTTGTGACTTAGGTGATGAAAAAGGAAAGGATAGGTATCAATGGCACCAGGATAGTTGTCCGACTACGCCTACTACTGCTCCTCCAACAACAGAAAAATGTTATGATAATGATATGTATAATATAGATGTCGGAGATGATGGTGTTTCAATAGGGACAACTATATGTGGAAATTTTGGAGATAAATATGCTGTATTTAAATGTACAGAATCAAACATTGAAGGATTTGGTCCTTATTGGATACGTGATGGTAATTGGTGTCCTACATGTGAAAATGCAAAATGTATATGGAAATGTAGTGATTGTGGTTGGGGTACTTGGAATATATGCGATGAATCTGAATGTAAATCAATCGGAAATAATATTGGTGGTTGTTATTATGCTTATGAAGGTACTAGATGTAGATCATGTATTGGAATTGAAAGATGTGAACAATATCCAAATAATATAAACAATAAAGAAATGATATGCGAAAATGACGATTGTTCTGTTGGTCCCTGTGAATGGAATCAGAAAAATGATAAATGTGAAGAATCTATAACAAAAAGTACCTATCCTTTCAATCCGGAAATACCAGAAAATCCAACCAAAGGGGACACAACTGGTTTTGTTGTAGAAGGTTGTGAAGCGTCTTTGACTATTTTACTAAATCAGAAAAATGATGTATTAAATAATCCTATAATATCTACAAGAGATGCAATTTTATTTACGCCAGAAACGAGTGGAAATATAAGGTATATATGTATTTGTTTTGATGAAGATACTCCTCAAATAAGAAAAGGAACAA
>CAYLUO010000005.1:1401-3073 GCA_964386885.1 uncultured archaeon | reverse complement strand
TGTATCTGAATAAAAATCAGAATAATATAACTATTTCTAACTAAAATATAATTATGAGAGATTTTATTAAGATTCCAAAAAAGAGATTAGATGAATTAAAGAATAAAAGAAACGAACTAAATAAATTAGAAAAATTAACAAACACCAAAATTTCTATAAATGAGGATATCATAATAGATGGCGAAGGAATCAATATATTTCAAACAAAAAATATTCTGAAAGCATTTGGCCGCGGATTCAATATAGATGATGCATTATATCTTTTGGACGAAGATTATTGTTTAGAAATTATAGATCTGACAGAATATACCAAATCAAAAAATAGAATGATTGTTTTAAAATCAAGAATTATAGGAACAAAAGGAAAAGCTAAAAAATATATAGAACAATATACTAATACTAAAATTTCAATTTATGGAAAAACTATAAGTATAATTGGAAAATGGGATAAAGTTAATATAGCCAAACAAGCAATATTAATGCTTATAGAAGGCTGTTCTCATACAACATTATATAAATGGCTAGAAAAAAAGTGTTAATATGGAAAAAGGAAAATCAGCTGAACAATTAGCAAAAGAACAAAGAGAAGTTTCTGTTTCAGAATTTTTTGAAAGAAATAGACATTTATTAGGTTATGACAATCCAACAAAAGCATTACTAACTGTAATAAAAGAATTAGTTGACAATAGCTTGGATTCAGCAGAAGATCATAGAGTTTTACCAAGAATATGGGCTGTTGCAAAACCTAAAGGAGTTGACAGATTCAAAGTAATGGTAAAGGATAATGGCCCTGGAATGGTTGACAAACAGATTCCATTAGCATTTGGTAAATTATTGTATGGTTCAAGATTTTATAAATTAATGATGACTCGTGGTCAGCAAGGATTAGGAGCATCAGGTGCAATATTATATTCACAACTAACAACTGGAAAACCAACAACTATTATTTCTAGTACTGGTGATGGAAAAACATCATTTTATGAATTAATGATTGATATAAAAACAAACGAGCCAGAAATTATTTCTCACCAAGTTATAGATGATGGAAAAATTTGGCATGGATTAAAAATCGGGATGGAAATTGAAGGAAAATATATCAGAGGAGAAAGATCTGTTTTAGAATATCTTAAAGAAACTGCAATTGCAAATCCATATGCTGATATAACATTTCAAGGTCCTGATGGAAAACTTTCTTTTAAAAGAGGAGCAAACAAACTTCCAAAATTGCCAAAAGAAATAAAACCACATCCTTATGGAATAGAATTAGGTATTTTAAAGAGAATGCTTGACGCAACAAGAGCAAAAAGTCTTTTAAAATTTTTAACAAATGATTTCTCAAGAGTTGGAAACACATCTGCAAAACAAATATGTAAAGTTTCTGGATTAAATCCAAAATTAGATCCACATAAAATTGAAAATCATGAAGCAGAAAAATTATTCAGAGCAATGAAAAAAGTAAAACTATTAAGACCTCCAACCGATTGTTTATCTCCTTTAGGAGAAGATTTATTATTGAAGGGGTTGCAAAAAGAAATTAATGGAGAATTTTTTGCTGCTGTAACAAGACCACCGTCTGTTTATAGAGGTAATCCGTTCCAAGTAGAATGTGCAATTGCGTATGGAGGAGAAATACCACAAGAAGGAACTGTTAAAGTAATGAGATTTTCAAATA
>CAYLUO010000005.1:0-1301 GCA_964386885.1 uncultured archaeon | reverse complement strand
TATGGAGGAGAAATACCACAAGAAGGAACTGTTAAAGTAATGAGATTTTCAAATAAAGTTCCGCTTTTATATCAGACTGGTGACTGTGCGATTACAAAATCAATAGCTATAACTGATTGGAGTAGATATGGTTTGAAACAACCTGGAAGATCTATACCAAGTGGACCAGCTATTATATTAGTTCATTTTGCATCAGTATGGGTTCCATTTATTTCTGAAAGTAAACAAGCATTAGCTGCTTATCCAGCAATAATGAAAGAAATGAAATTGGCTTTACAAGAATTGGGAAGAAAAGTAAGTCATTTTGTTGCTGGAAAAAGAAGACATGACTATCATATAAAAAGAAAAAGAATATTTGAAAGATATATTCCTGTAGTTGCTGAATCTTTGTCTAATATGACAAAAGTAAATGAAGAAAAAATAAAATTAAAATTAGAAAAAATTGCTGAAGAAAAAACAGGTGTTATGGAAAATGAGGAAGGAGACTCAGAAGAAATTAACCAATCTAGCACAGAAAGTAGTGAATGAAATAGATCATGAAACAGATCCATATTTGGATATTCCGATTAGATCTTTGACTAATGTTAGATGGAATGAAAAAGATGGATTGCTTAGATTAGGAGAAAAAAAATCAAAAAGATATTTCTTTAATGTTGGTTATGCCCGTAAATTTATGCAAACTCTTTTGGTAGCAGATTTTTGTAAAAATCTTATAGGAGAAAATATTCATACAAGCATCAGAGATATGTATTATAATTTGAAAAGAACTTTGCCTGATACAACAGAAAATACATTTGAAACACAAGACGAGTCAAATCCTATTATAGTAGATTTGGAGACAAGTTTGGATACACTAAGAGAAAATTTACATTTGTTAGCTGACAGAAAAGGAATTGTTGCTGGTAATGTCAAAATAAAAGATAGGGGAGATATAATAGATTGGTCAAAGTTAGGATCTGGTGGCTGGTCAATTCCTTCTGTTGTTGAAGATATAGATTTTGTTAAAGTAAATGCAAAATTTGTTCTGGTTATTGAGAAAAATGCAGGGTTTGAAAGATTGCATGAAGATAAGTTCTGGCAAAAATATAATTGTATTTTAATTGGAACTGGTGGTCAGCCTGCAAGAGGAACTAGAAGATTGATCAGGAGATTAAATCAAGAACACAAACTTCCTGTATATGTTTTAACAGATAATGATGCTTATGGAGTTTATATTTATTCTGTTATAAAATCTGGAAGCATGGCATTAGCACATGCATCTGAACAACTAGGAACTCCATCAGCACAGTTTATTGGATTGA
>CAYLUO010000004.1:0-20923 GCA_964386885.1 uncultured archaeon | reverse complement strand
CTGCTGCTTTAAGTAATCCTCCTTGAGTCGGAGTTCTTTGGTAAACATAATCATCACATTCTTCAAATTTTATGTCGAAGCCACACCAATTAATAACATAAAAATAGAAAATTCTTTCGGCGCCAGCATCTATAAATCTCTGATACCAAGAAGATAATGCTTCTGCTTGTTCTTCTTCGCTTGGTTTATTTGGATTAGTTTCGGTTATCCATATCGGTTTATCATCCATGCCATGATCATCAAGTATATTTTTTGCTAAAGTCATAGTTTCTTCAAGATCTCCCCAATGATCGTATAGATGAAAATTAAAAATATCAAATTTATTCTCTATATTTGGAAAAGAGAATAGATCTTCAAGAAAATCTGGGGTACTTTTATTTTCGAATGCAAGTTGACTGAGTCCTCCAATTAATACTTTTGCACTTGGATCAATAGATTTTATAATTTCATATGATTTATTTAAAGTAATAAAATATTCTTCTGTACTTCCAAGCCAACTATTGAAATCTGGTTCATTTCTAATCTCCCAGTATCTAACTAATTTTTTTCCACCTTCTTGATATCCATAACGATTAACTACTTCAGTCAAGAAATTTTCCCAATCAGTTATATTTCCTGGTGGGCATGATACCCAATTATTTTCATTATTTACTCGACATTCTTCCTCAGCAGCCCAATATGGTGTAGGACCAACCAATGCAACAATACTAATATCATAATCTTCAATAGTGTTTAAAAAATCATCTGTCATTTCCCAGTTCCAAGAATCTGGTCCGTCTGGTTGAATAGCTGGCCAAGAAATAGAAGCTCTAACCCATTTGGCACCACTCTGAGCAATATTCTTTATTTGTTTTTCTAAATTATCTGGATCTGACCTATAAATATTAAGAGTTGAAATAGGTGTCATAGCATAGACTCCATAAGGAGAATCTTCTGGAGGAATTGTTGTGGTTGTTGTTGTACTAGTTGTTGTAGTGATTGTACTCGTAGTTAATGATGTAGTTGTTGTAGCAATTGTAGTTGTTGACAATGTAGTAGATGTGGAAGTTGTTGTTGAACTCGTTGTAGATGTTGTAGTTGTTGTTGAAAATGGTCCAACTTGTTCTTTATACAATACTACACCTACAAATGAAGAGATAGAAACTAAAATTATAATTGCAACTATCAACGATGCTTGTGCTTTCATAATAATTATTTAGTTTTGATTAAGATATTTTTTCATTTTAAGTGCATCAATCTCTAAAATCGGACTTTCAGAAATCAAAGTTATATTTAATTTTCTCTTTAGAATTTCTTTTGCTAATGGCTTATAAGGTGGATGTGAATTTATAGGAATATGTCTTCTTTCTCCTTTTTTTGAATATTCAATCCCTGAAAAATGACAATGTAAATGCTTGAATTTTTTAAATTTATCAAGAAGTTTTGGATAATCTATATGACCAATATTCCTGCTGTAAATATGCGCAAAATCTATGCAAAAAGAACATTTTGTGTCTTTTACTAATTTTAAGATTTCATCAACAGAACCAAAAACATTTACCTTACCAGTTGTCTCTGGAGCCAATTTAACTTTCCATTTTCTTTTTTTAATTGTTTTTTGCATATCCAAAATTTCTTGCTTAACAATATCATATGCTTGTTCAGGAGTTAGTTTTCCATAATATGCAGGATGAAATACAACTACATCTGCTCCCATTTTTGCTCCTCTTTCACAACTGTCTATAATTCTTTTCTTAGATGTCTGTACTTTTGCTTTGTCTTCTGAACAAAGGTTGATATAATATGGAGCATGAATTGATAATTTTACATTATATTTTTTTGCTGCCTCACCAACTTTTTCAGCCATATCTAAACCCATCTTCACTCCTCTAACGAACTCCACCTCCATTGCATTTAATTTTAGTCTAGAAACAGCTTTAACTCCATCTATACTATTGCATTCCTTACAACTACCAGGAATACCAGCTGTGCCTATATAGATTTTCATAAGAATAAGATAATATTAGAAAAATTTAAACAAATCTTAGAATTAATTCAGCTATAACAAGTGTTGTTACAAAAATTATCAAGTATTTTGGCTTGATTTTTATTTCATTTTTTAATTCGTCACCATATCTTGTAAGTCCAGCCATTCCAGTTGGCATCATTACTTTATCTTTCTTTCCCATTTTCTCACTTAATGATTTGTCATATAAAAATATAAAAGAGTGTGTTGGCTTTAGCCCATCTTCTGTTTTGATAGCATTCGTCTAAGCGCTTTTTCAGCTTGCATCTCATTAGAGTTTCCGATCCGTTTCATCCCTTCTGGCTATGTCAATTAATATCATTCTTCCACCAGTTGGGTATCGTTTCTGATATCGGAAATAGACTTCTCAGCCTCTCTTACGAGTTCTTCAATGGATGGAACTTCCTCACCTTTTCTTTGACAAAAAGGCGAAACTATCTAACCAACTCACTCAATCTTTTATTGAAGGAAATAGTATTTAAATGTTTCTCGGCTTGAATTTAATTATTTATTTTACTAATCTATAATTGGTTATATGGATTACAAAAAAATAGTTGAAAATGTCGGAAAAGAATACGCAGTGGCCACAGAAATATATAGAATAACGAAAATAGGGGGAAAAATTGCAACTTTCAGCAAATTAAAAGAAAATTTTAAAGGCGTTCTAACTCCCGCTCAAATAGATGATTGTCTGGATAGTTTAGATGATATTGGATTTTTAGAAAATGGTTATAAACAAGATGGTACCAGATGGGTACATGGGCATGAAATATCCGAAATTGCGGAAAATCGAATAGGAGAATTATATAAAATCCTCTACCAAGAAAATTAATTTTAAAACTTTATTTTTCTCCCATGAAATCTTCTAATTTATAATCAAATTTCTTTTTTCCTTTGGCTTTCATGATTTCTCTTGCTAATATCCAGAATATGAGAGCTAATGATTTCTTACCTTTATTATTGCATGGAATTATAAAATCTATATTTTTAGTCTCATTGAATGTATCACATAAAGCAACAACAGGTATTCTGCTATCGATAGATTCTTTTAATGCCTGATAATCTGTTAATGGATCAGTTAAAAGAACTGCGTCTGGCTCTATGAATCTCTTATAATTAGGATTTGTTAATGTTCCTGGCATGAATCTTCCTACTACATATTCACATCCAATTATTTCACAGAATTTTTTTATTGGCATGTGTGAATTTGTTTTTCTTCCAATAATCAATAATTTTTCTGCTTTTGATAAGAATTTTGATGCTATTGTTAATCTTTCATCCAAGAGTTTCAAATCCAAAACAGCTAATCCATCTTCTCTGACTTTATAAATGAATTTCTTCATATCTTTTGTTCTGGATTTCATTCCAATATGTATACCAGCAGACAAATATTCTTGTTGTGGTATTAAAAATTTTTCAGCCATGTTCTCACTTTATCAGAGAAATTTAAATATTTATCCTATATAAGTTAACTCATCCTTTTCTTTTGATGACTTTGGCACTTGTTGTGACATCATCTGTTTTATTGCTTTAGTCTGAACCTGTTGTATTTTGTCCATAAAACTTTCCATGTCTTTTACTTTTTCTTTTATTTTTGACATATCGATTTTTACATTTAATATTTTTGTTAAAACATTTAGAATTGCTTCTGCACTTCTTGGATCAGGTATTATAGGCATGCCAGATGTTTCTCCTAATAGACATAGACCATTCATGTCTCTATAAGTACACAAGCCTATAAACAAACCAGAAGCACCAACTATAGTTCCTACTTTAGATCCTGCATCAAAATCTATCCCATATTTTTTATATTTTTCAACTGTTTCTGGATCACTTGCTGCTCCTATTACTTTTGGTTTTTCATCTAAACTTTCAACACCAAGACCAGCTATAGTTATTATATCCTTAACGCCTAATCTTTCAAGAAAATCAAGAATAATTTCAACTATTTCATAATGTCCTGGCGGGTCAACACTCTGGCTATCACCAACTAAAATTATAATATCTCTTTGACCTTTTTTCTTTGCTTTCCAATAATAGAACTCGTTTTTTAAAACATGAACACATGAACTCTGATGCAGCAAAACAAAAGGCATAAAATGAGATGAGAATAAATCAGCAAATTTTACTGCTCCTAGTTCTTCAGCCAAATAACCAGCTGCTATTCTTCCAACATTTCCTACACCAGGCAATCCTTCAACAAAAATAGGATTCTTTAATTCTGGTAATTTTCTTGTCATTTTTATTTTTGTTTGTGGCATCATTTATTTCTCCTTTATTTCAAAATTTGCTTCTCCGTTTTTTATATTTTTGATTTCTGAGTTTAATTGGTTTTCGAATTGTTTCTGCATAATTTTAGGATTATCAGTTTCTATAGATATTTCATATTTTGGGGCGCTGATATATTTCACATTCATTTTATATTTTTTATTTAGATTTTGCAAGAAGTCTTTGATTTTTTCTATTCCATCTCCTGTAAAATATCTCAAATTTAGAACTGCTTTTATTTTGATTTTCTTTTGTATTATATTCTCTTTTGCTATTTTGTAAATCAAATCAATATACTCTTTTTTTATCTCTCTTCTTTCTAATATTTCTGGGGATTTAAATGCAGCTTCAAATGCTCTGAACATTTCACCGAATTTTTCTTGTAATTCATATCCTATTTTTTCATATGCTTGATCTAGAGAAATTTTCTTTTTCTTTGCGATAATTTCTAGCAATTTTTCTGCTCTTTGCTCTTTTTTGTATTCTTGTATTTTTCTTTCATTTTCTTTTTTTGATACACGTTTTAAACTCAGATTAATATGTCCTTTTTCTTCATCTATTCTCAAAACTTTAGCAACATATGTTTTGTTTGGCTTTATGAATTTTCTGATATCTCTGACCCATTTTCCAGATGATTCTGAAACATGAATCATTCCTTCTTTTCCAGGATATTCTTCTAATTTACATAATGCAGAATAAGGAGTAATACGAACAGTAGTTACAATAACTTTTTCTCCTGATGTTGGGAATCCTTTTCTTTTTACCATTTTTTCTAACCTTGTTTTGATTTATAAGTTTTAAAATGCGGAGGCTGAGATTCGAACTCAGGAACCCACTAAGGGAATAGGTCTTGAGCATCGACATCATTAAATCAGAGCTCAATGATTCTATCGCCGTTGACCACTTGGCTACCCCCGCAATAGTGCTCCCACCGGGATTTGAACCCAGGTCTATGGCTTACTTCTATAAAATCGAAAGGCCACTATCCTTGACCGGACTAGACTATGGGAGCATGTCTATAAATTTTATTTCATATATTTAATTCTTTTTTATGGGTCCATCCGGATTTGAACCGGAGATCTTCGCCACGTCAAGGCGACGTCCTTTGGTATAATATGTAAAACATATTATTTAACCAGCTAGACCATAGACCCAAGCGTCGGAGGAGGGATTTGAACCCTCATGTCCCGAAGGACACTGACTTAGCAGGCCAGCGCAATACCAGGTTATGCGACTCCGACATAAATAAACATATCAATTTAAATTATTAATTAATTAAAAGTTAATAAGATTATAGGTCTATTAATATTATACGGAGGTTTAAAATAATGCCAATAACAGTCAAAAACATTTCTGAAATGTTTGGGAAAGATGTTTTCACAGATAAAGGATATTATTGTGGAAAAGTTTCAGATGTAGAATTTGATTTGTCCAGATTTAAAGTAAGATCAATAGTAATATCAGCTATGAAAGGAACCTTCTTGGGAAGAATGATCAGTGGAAAAAAGGGCATTATAGTTCCATATCCAATGATCCAATCAATAGGCGATGTTGTAATTATAAAACATATAACAGCACCAGTTGAAGAAGGAGAAGAGTAGTGAAATACCCAAAGAAAACAAAAGAAATGAATTGGACAAAACTAGGAAATATGTATGTGATTTCTGATACTGAAACTAAAAAAACACATAATATAGATGCGGTTTCGTTTCTTGTTTGGATACAATGTGATGGAAAAACATCTCTTGAGGATATAGTTGATGTGTTTTCTGTTGATGGAAATAGAGATATAGTAAAGGCTGCTATAAGCGGAATACTAGAAAAACTAGAAGAAAAAAATCTTATAACCTGGATCTGATTATTTTAAATGTTGTAATGTTCTTGTTCCAGCAACTTCATAATAATTTATTTCCTGACCTGATTCTAATTTTCCTTTCATTTCATCAGGTATTTCCAATTCAAAAGTAGAATAATCTTCCAAATCCATTAATTGTACCTTGTCTTTCACTATAGCTAAAACTTGTGCTCTTTTTTTATTTAATATAGGAACATCAACCCTGGTGTCAGCTGGTTTTACTATACTTTTTCTTCTGCCATCAAATAATCCTATTCCATCTACCCTGCATTTTGCTCCTCCATGTTTTCCAGATTTTGATGAAGAAACACTAGCAACTCTGCATGGAACATCATCTATAAGAATATAACTTCCCTTTTTCAGGTTTTTTATAACAGCTGTAGTTTTTTCCAAATAATCACCTGGTTGCTAATTTTATGTCACTTGATTTTATAGTGACTCTTTTTGCATGCCTTGAAGCAGCTATCGCATCTCTTGCAATTTCTTCTCCTTTTTCAAGTATAGAATCTCTTAATTCTAATAATGCTGCATTAGAAACTCTTTTAGCTCCTACCTGTCTCATAATTTTTTCTAAAGGAGCTAATGGAAATTCTCTTACCATACTTTAATTTTGTTTGTGAGATATTTTAAGTTTTTAGTAGTTTTTTACAAAAGGTGGTCAACAATTTCAGCATTAACAGTTTTACGAACTCCACCTCTTTCATTAAGTGATTCTACTTGTATTTTTCTACCTAGATCAGTATATTCAATTGGTAAAATTGTGAAACCAACACATCTTTTAAGACTTGGTGAATAGACAGCTGATGTTACATGAACTTTCTCGTCATGAACAGATATCTCCTCGCCGTCTATGAGGATTCTATCTCCAGTTTTAACCATTCCTTTATCAACAATAAATCCTGTCATTTTTATATCAGTTCCGTTTTCTTTCTGTTTGATAAGATAGTCTCTTCCTAAGAAATCAATTTCTTCTCCATAAACATCTTTGAATTTAACAAATTTTTTCCAACCTACTTCAAAAGGAGTATTTTTTTGATTTGCTTCAGCCAGTACAAGACCAGCTAGTGTACGAAGTATGTCTCTAACAGCAAATCCTGATCTACAAATATTGTATTTCTTTCCATATTCTAAAACGTCCTTTAATACTTCCTCAGGATTATTTATATCATTATAATCAATAAAACATTCGAAATTAGTTAGTCCTGTATATCCTGTTTTTGAAAGAAGCACTTTATTACCATTTATTTCTCCAAAAGCAGCTTCAAAACGTTTCATACTCATAACATCAATACTAAATAATAAACTATCCAAGAGAAGAATTGATTTTGGTCCAACTAAAGTAAAAGATTTATAATTTTCACTTCTGTTTTCGACAACAACATCAAAATTTTTATTATATTTTTCAAAGTATTTTTCATATTTTATATCTTTTCCAGAATTACCAATAATAAGATATATTTCTGGCTTCAATTGATATAAAAGAGCTGCATCAAAGAAAGTGCCTTTTTCTGTCATTAAAGCTGTTATTTCTACATTTTTTTTATTATCTTTTTTTCCAATTGGAGATAATCGATATACATCATTACAAGTTAGTTTTTGTATTAAATCCGGTGCTTCTTTACCATAAACAAGGTACTCTATCAAATGACTCGTATTTGTGACACTAACATTTTTGATTGTATTCTGGTATTCCTTAAATACTCCACTTTTATACCACATAGGAACTGAGTTACAACCAAAATTACTCATATGTGCATTATAATTCATAATTTCTTCAAATGTCATTTTTTCAGTACCAAGAACATCAAATATAGTATCCATAACATAATTTAAAAATTCACACATTTATTTGAAAAAACAGAAAGATTTATAAACTCTGGTAACTATACATAAGTTTAAAAACATAAACCGAAAGGTTTAAATATGTTACTATATTTACTTATAAGTGATAATAATGATCGTTTCAAAAAAGATGAAATGCCCTGAATGTGGTGGAGACAGATTTATAGAAGATAAAGAACATGGAGAATTAGTCTGTGTTAAATGTGGTCTAGTTATGAAAGAGGAAATGATTGACAGAGGTCAAGAATGGAGAGCATTTGATTCTGAACAAATGTCAAGCAGAGCAAGATCTGGTGCACCATTAACATTCACAAAACACGATAAAGGTATGACAACTGAAATCGGAAAGGGATTAGGAGAATTATATAAAGTTCCTGAAAAGAAAAGAGCTCAATATTACAGACTTAAAAAATGGCATAAAAGATTAATTGAATCAAAAGATAGAAATCTTTCTTTTGCATTATCAGAATTACAAAGAATCATATCATTTTTGAATTTACCTCCTCAAGTTCATGAAAGAATAGCCAGATATTATGAAGAGGCTGTTGACAAAGGACTTGTAAGAGGAAGATCAATCGAATCTGTTATAGCAGCTTTGGTTTATGCAATTTCAAGACAATTTGACACTCCAAGAACTTTAGATGAAATAGCTGAAGTTTCTGGACTAGAAAAAAGAGAAATAGGAAGGACATACAGATATGTTTCAAGACAGCTTAAAATAAGAATTTTGCCTGCTGATCCAATAGATTTTGTACCAAGATTTTGTTCAATGCTTGGTTTGAGCGACAAAGTTCAAGCAAGATCTGTTGAAATACTAAAAAAAGCAAAGAAACTTGACATTATATCTGGTAAAGGCCCTACAGGAGTTGCTGCAGCTTCAATATACATTGCATGTGTTTTACTAGGAGAAAAAAGAACACAAAGAGAAGTTGCTACTATAGTTGATGTAACCGAAGTTACTATCAGAAATAGATATAAAGAACTCATCAATAAATTAGATTTAGAAAAAGAAATTGAAGAAAAGAACAAAGAAGAAGGAAAATAAATTATTCTTTTTTGAAATAATAATTTCTTATAAATTTTTTTAATCTTTCAAAATCTTCTTTAATATGTGGTTGTTTTAGCTTTAAGAACTCTTCAGGAGTAACCCATTTATATTCAAAAATATTTTCATTTTTAGCTGGATTTTTAGTTAAATCTATTTTATTACTCAAAGGTTTACAAAGATATGTTATACAAATAATTTGATCTCCACCGACAAATCCAAAAAAATACCAAACTCCAATTAATTTCTCAATTTTTATATCTAAAAATAGCTCTTCTTTAATTTCTCTTACTAAAGTTTTTTCAGGAGATGAACCAAACTCTATTTTTCCGCCAGGCAAATCAATTATATCTTTTCCTTTGCATTTTTCTTTAATTATTAAAAATTTTCCGTCTTTCTCTATCACAGCTTTTGTAGAACAATAAACTTTTCCTGTCATTAAATCATCCATTTTTCATATTTTTCTAACCAGTCTATTTTTCCAATTTTATAATTTCTTATTTTACCACTGATTATTTTTTTGATATCGTCTATGATTTGTTTTATAGTTTTTTTAGTTGTATCTATCTCATAAACATTCTTATTTTTTTCTAATGCTTCTGATGTTATAACACCTAATATTTCAGCTTCTAGATTCTCTTGTATTTTGAATTTGTTTGAATATTTTCTATCTAGTTTTCTTTTTAACTTCTGGGGATCACATCTAAGAACTATTACTAAATTTACTTTAAACAAATGGGAAACATGGCTGTCTAGGATAATATTATATTTTATTTTATTGATCTCTTTCTCAAGCTTTTCCATATCTAGGATTTTACATTGTCTTTTTCTGTCATAACCATCATATGCTTTTAATTTTTTTGCTAGTTCATTTATTTCTATATGTTTGAAATCCAGTTCTTTAGATAATCTTTTGGAAATAATCGTCTTTCCAACTGTTGAAATACCAGTAATTGCAATTTTCATATTCTTCATATATATGATAAGATATAAAGCTATTAATTATTTCAAAATCTAAAAGTAATAGTGATATTATGTTCGAGGTGTGGGCAGAAAAATACAGGCCAAAATCATTAAATGAAATGATAAATCAGAAACATGTAGTAGAAAGATTGAAAGCATTTGCAAAAGATAAAAATATTCCTCATTGTTTATTTTCCGGTAGGGCTGGTGTTGGTAAGACTGCATCTGCATTATCTCTTTCTAATGATTTATTTGGAAAAAAATGGAGACAAAATGTATTAGAATTGAATGCAAGTGATGAAAGAGGTATAGATGTTATAAGAAACAAAGTTAAGGATTTTGCAAGAACAAAATCTATTGACAACGCGTTCAAAATTATAATTCTGGATGAAGCAGATGCATTAACAAGAGATGCTCAACAAGCCTTAAGAAGAACAATGGAAAATTTCACAAGAACTGCAAGATTTATACTGATATGTAATTATTCTTCAAAAATAATTGAGCCAATACAGAGTAGGTGCAGTGTATTTAGGTTCAGATCTCTTTCTGATGATGATGTTAGAAAATATATTGAGAGAATAGCAAAAAGTGAGAACTTAGGCATTACAAAAGATGGTATAGATGCTATTATAAAGATTTCTGAAGGGGACTTGAGAAAGGTTTCAAATATATTACAGGCATCTTCAATTGCTAACAAAAAAATAAATGCTGATGTTGTATATGATGTTGCAAGCCAGGCAAAACCAAAAGATGTTTCTGAAATGTTAAACTTTGCATTAAAAGGTAATTTCGGTAATGCTAGAAAAAAATTGCATGATATTGTCTTGATTCAAGGATTATCAGGCGAAGACGTAATAAAAGAAGTTCATAAACAAATATTCTCTTTGGAAATTTCTGAGCAAGAAAAAATAAGACTAATAGACAAAACTGGTGAATATGACTTCAGAATAACTGAAGGTGGGTCTGCTTTAATTCAACTTGAGGCATTATTGGCTCAATTTCTAGCTGTAAATAAGTGAAATAATGTTAGTTGAAAAGTACAAACCAAAAAAAGTAAATGAAATAATCGGTCAAAATAAAGCAGTAGATATATTTCTAAGATGGGTCAAAACATGGAAAAAAGGAAAGAAAGCGTTATTATTTCATGGAAAACCAGGTACTGGAAAAACAGCATTAGTACAAGCATATGCTCTTGAAAATAATCTTGATTTTATAGAAATGAATGCATCTGATTTCAGAACAGCAGATCAGATAAAAGAAAATTTGGGTTCGTCCATAAAACAAAAATCATTATTCAAAAAAGGAAAAATATTTCTTATTGATGAAATAGATGGATTAGCAGGAAGACAAGATATAGGTGGAACAAAAGAAATAATCAGAATAATAAAAGAATCATCTTTTCCTATTATATTAACAGCAAATGATCCTTGGTCTATGAAATTAAGAAGTCTAAGACCTTATTGTCAATTAATACAGTTTGACAAAATAAATGTCTGGAACATAGCCAAACAATTAGAAAATATTTCCATAAAAGAAAATTTGAAAATCGATCAAGATGTAATAAGACAAATTGCAAAAACGTCTGAAGGTGATTTAAGATCTGCTATAAACGATTTAGAAATTCTAGCAACAGGAAAAACAAGAATTGAAAATAAAGACTTGGAATCTGTTGGATTCAGGGAAAAAGAAACAAACATTTTCGAAGTTATGAAAATTATTTTCAAAACAAATAATGTTGAAACTGCTGTAAATTCTATACAGAATGTAAGTAAAGCACCTGAGGAAATTCTGCTGTGGATAGAACAAAATATTTTAAATGAATATGAAAAACCAGAAGAAATAATTAAAGCATTTGAAGCATTATCAAGGGCCGATTTATTTCTAGGAAGAATTAAAAGAAGACAAAACTGGAAATTTAGAAAATATATGATTGATCTTATGACTGGTGGGGTTGCAGTCTCAAAAAACCAAATGTATAGGAAATTTTCAAGATATCAATATCCTGATGTAATAAAAAATCTTGGTAGAAGCAAGATGATGAGAAATAAACAAAAAGAAGAATTGTTAGAATTATCAAAAGAATTGCATTGTTCTACTAAAAAGATAAAGGAATTTTATTTACCTTATTTTAAGTTGTAGTTACACAATCAGTACCATTCCATTCATATCCTGTATCACAAGTATATTCACATATTCCAGATATTGTACAGCTACATGTTCTTCCGCTCACACAACGACAACTTAAAAAGCCACCAGAAAACTGAGCCGCACATGCACAATTATGATTGGTTCCTGAGACACAAGTATTATCGGTTAAACTAGAATTTGGTTTGGCATCTTGACAAGAATAACTGCAGGAGGTTGAAAGACAGGTAGAACCTGGATTACATGAAGAAGGTATTCCACCACACCAATCAGGGAATCCTTTGCATAAACATGAACCATCTGATTGGCAGGATTGTGTATAATTATTATCATATGGCAATGTTGAAGATGGAGTTGTAGTGGGTTCTGTTGTACATTCTTCACAACATACTTGATCGCCAGAACAAGTATCATCGTATTCTGATTGTGGTCCTTCTTCACATTCATCACAACATTCATAACCTTGACCAGTACATGTTTCTGGCGGAGGAACTGCACCTTCTTTATCAACAGTAAATGATGATTTTGATGTAAGTTTTTCAGAAATCAAAAACATATCTATAATGACTTTATCTGTAGCAATAGTATAATTAAAATCCAGAATGTACCCATTCTCTGCTGCCATATTCTCAACAAAATTCTTATATGCTGCAAGATTGTCATTTAAATTATCAGAATCGCTTAATTCGATTGTTTTTACTGCCTTTCCATGAATATTATCAAACAAAAAATAATCTCCTTGCTCTACTGCTTTTGATGTGTCAATAAACGAATATGGATTGATATACTTGCTTAATGTATAGAAAACACCAACTATAACAACTGTAGTAAGAATGAAAAATTGAGCCTTATTGCCTAACGAACTGCGCATGAGGAATTTCACCTACTAATATGATATTCTTTCTATCAATTAAACTTTTTTTCTCAGCCAGATCTGTTATTCTTCTGCCAAACATATTACATATGTCTGATTGTGATATTAGTTTTAAAGCCTCGTTTTCATCCACTTCTTTGTCACAAAAGAATTCTTTGCTTATTTTTACATAATTTCCTATATTTTTTCCTAACAACTCTTTATCACAAATAGCTAGAATCATTTGATTTTCTATTTTATGAATTTTACACCAGAACATATTAACACTAAATATTTCTTACAGTTTCTTTCGCACCGCATGCTTCACATTTCAAAAATGTAATTCTCTTTTCCTTTATAATAACCGTGTCTAATTTTTTACATTCATCACATTCAACAAATTCTTTTATGTAATCATTTATTTTCTTTTCAATCAAGTTTCTATAAACCTTACCTTGTAGAATAAGTCTTGTGTCATTTACATTTCCTGGTGTTGCCAATTCTCTGAACAAAAACTTTGAAAGATGTTTTGGATCTCTCCTTAGAACATTAGCTATCTCAACAAAATTAGTTATTATTGTCTGATTCCCCTGGACCATAATCTGAGGACTAGGTATTTCTAGTCTTGTGTCTTTAGAAACTTTTTTTGATATTTTTGTCATTGCCTCTGACAACATTTTTTCATAGTCTTTCATCATACCACCCTTAAAACTCCTGGTTTTGGCTCATAACATATACCATCTGATAATAATTCATTTACAACCTCTTCAAATACATTTTCCGGAAGTTTGCATTCTTCAAATAATATCTTGATTCCAACTCCATCTCCTTTGTCTGTTTCCTCTATCTTTTTTATCACAAATGGCTTATAATCTTTTTCTTTTGCTTCTTGTTTTTTGTCAAGTGATACAGATATAGTTTCTGTTATGTCTTCATCTATATTATATTTTTTCTTTAAGAATTTTTTCAATTCTTCCAAATCAGCAAAATTATCCTTATGTTTTTCAATTATTTTCAGGGTTTTTTTCTGTTCTAATAGATTTTTCAATATCTCTAATTTATGTAGAGATTCATAATTCGGCTCTGTTTTTTTAATAACTTCAGGTATTATATAATTCTGATCATTATATTCTCTGACCTTACCTATTACAAATACCATATCTCCTGTTTCAAAATTATCTAATAAAGATGTATCATCACCAAATGTTCTTACTTGAATAGAATCTGTATCATCATCAACAGTTATAGAAGAATAATTAGTGTCTTCCCTAGTGAATTTGTCAACTATAGTTCCGACTATTTTTGTTCTTGAAATTTTTTGGCTATAATTAGTAATAACAAAACTAGGCTCCATTCCTTCTTTTCTTATGAATTTACCTTTTGTTATGTCTATTATTCTAGATGGTATTGTTGTTTGTCTTAAAGTTTCCATAGTATTTTATTATGAAGTAATGTTTTTATGGTTTAAGATTAAACTCTTGGTGCATACGAAAAATCAAATTTTTCTAGGATTAAAGAAGAAATTGATCTGTATTGCTCTTGAAAATCTGAGGGATTTAAGCCTTTCTTAGGGATAGAAGGAATGTTCCCATCTGTTTCAGGTAATAAATAAAAATAAAATTCTCTAATTGGTCCATAATTGAAAGCTTTTTTTATCTCACTACCATGATGATGTTTTAATCTTGATTTATTATATTCACCTAATTTTTCAAAATTTTCATGTTCCACTTGTGAAACACCAAATAAATAAAAATTCGATGTTCCTTCTATTTTCTCACATTTATTTTTTAATAATTCATGAGAAAACATAATATCTGGTTCTAGATTCATCCAAGAAGAATTTTTATTTATAGCGTCAATAATTTCATTGCATGCTAATACAGATTTACAAATTTTTTCTTGGTCTTGAAACAGACCAGAACATTTTAAAGATGGGAAATAAGTTTCTGGACCTAGACTATCTACGATTGCTTGAATTTTTTCTCCCGTCAATTCTATAGAATAAAGTATTCGCCATAGATAATTACCATAAGATTTTGTGGAGATTGAAAATAAATTATGTTTTTTTCCATAAGGAGATAGTGAAAGTTTAACATTTACAGTTTCATATGGATGTTTTTTATATTTATTTTTAAGCAAAAATCTATGAAAATCTAAATTATCATCAAAAAGACCTTTTTCAAAAATTTTCGGGAGGTCACATAAACTGTTACAATTTTTAAAATCAATTTTAGGAAAAAGTCTTTTGATTTCATCCATAACGGTTTTTGATTTTTTATCAATCAAAGATTCATTTTGTATTAAAAAATATTGCTTGGAAAAATGTACAACAGGTAGTTCTATCGGTAGTTTTATCATATAATCCAATTATTAGTTAAAATTTAAATTTTAAATTGTTATTTTAAGTTAATTATTTAAACCTTCTGAATAATTCCATGTTTTGGCTCGAAAACCATTCCTTCATTTTTCATTTTTGTTAGAATATCATCTACTCTTTCTACGCCCTGTTCTTTTGCTCTTCTTGCTATTTCATCAACAGGAATGTTTTTACCTAAAACAGATTGTAATTCGTCTATTATATCCAATACAATTCTTATTTTGCTTCTTTGTGCACTTGTTGTTGCCCCTTCTGCCCTGTCTATATCTATTAAACCAGTTTCTGGATCAAATCCAAATTGTCTTAAAGAATATTTCATTATGTCTATTGCCCTGTCAGCATCTTCTAGCAAAACTTTATTTCCCAATCGAATCTTTGCTGATGCTTCAGATAATCTTATAAGTGCTTCATATTGTCTTAGTGTTATTGGAATTGGTGCTTCTTCTCCTGATGATCTTGATCTTAGATTAACATAAAAATCTTTTAATTTCTTACCAGCTTCTTTTGTTAGTTCTGGTTTGCAATTTACTTTTGCATATGTAATATATTTTTTCAGAAAAGCTGGATCTATAGTTGGCAAAACTTTATCTTGTTCAAAGTGTCTTGCCTTTAAAACATGATCAACCATTTTTTCATCTATTTCTGGGTTAGGAACATCTCTTAAAGCAAATTTCACATCAAATCTTGATAAAAGCGTTTCAGGAACATCTACTTGTTCTCTTATAGGAATATATGGATCAAATCTTCCTAGTTTTGGATTTGCTCCTGCTAATACAGAAGTTCTTGCTGGTAATGTTGCTACTATAGATGCTTTTGCTATGCTTATCTGTTGTAAGCTCATTGCCTCATGCATTGCAATCTGATCTGACCTATCCATTTTTTCAAATTCATCAATACTTATAATAGATCTGTTTGCTAAAACTAGCGCACCTGCTTCTAAAACCCATCCGCCAAGAAATTGCTCGTCTTTTACTACTGATGCTGTCAGACCAGCACCTGTAACTCCTTTACCAGATACATATTTTCCACGTGGCATCAAGTCTGAACTCAATTTCAAAAGTTGTGATTTACCTGTTGAAGGATCTCCTATACATAATAAATGAATATCTCCTCTGATTCTTGTTCCATCTTTTAATAAATGTGTAACTCCACCAAATAATTGAAAAATAATAGCGAGCTTTAACTTTTCCAACCCGTACATTGTTGGAGCCAAAGAAGTTATTAATTTATTATAAATTTCAGGATCTTTTGCAAATTCTTTTATTTTCTTTTCATCTTCAGAATCTATCGAAATATCTTCCCATTCAGTTTCAACAGATTCTATGTTATTTGCGTCCAAAAGAATTTCTAATTGCCTTGATTTCATACCTCTAATATTCTTTCTAGGTATTTCTTTTAGAACTCCTAGTACTCTTATTCTATTTCCAGGATCTGTTTTATTTCTTATTTCAGGTGATGTCAAATCTTCTTTAAGAAATATGTTTACTTCTGATGGTCTTTCTCCTGTTGTTATTTCAAATGGTTCTTCTATTGCTATCCATCTGGCATCAAATAATTTTTGGCCAGTCAGTCTGAATCCTCTTCTACAACCGCAATCACATTTTGTTGGATATTGAATCATTTTGTTTTGTTCTGTTTGTATAACTGTTATTTTTTCTCCACATTCTGGGCATTCAAAAATAGTTTCAGCAACTTCTGGCCTTACTTCTGAAGCTCTTTTTACAACTCCATCAACACATATGAATTTTCCAATATGCTCAGATCTTATGTTTCTGATTCTTATTCTGCCGGATTCTGGCATATTAAATAATCTTATTCTCAGTTCTTTTTTGCCAGGAACATCTATTTGTTCTAATGATTCTTCAAATATCTCTATGGCCTTTTTTGGGTCATCTAAGACCATATCAGCAAGATCAGGATTTAATTTGTCCAAAAGTGAAATGTCTATTTGCAATGATTTTTTACCTTGAGATGCTGCTAAAGCAATATCTTTATAGTAATTATCTGTCAGAAATTCTGCAAATTGATCAATAATGTTTTTTCTTTTCATGTATTAGTTTATTGAACTATAATTTTTTTAACCTTTTTGATACTAATTTAATAGCTTGTTCAACTTCTTTTATAGTTCTTGCTCCAGTGCAAACAACCTTTCCAGACGAGAACAAAAGAAATGTTACTTTTGGATCTGACATTCTATATACCAGACCTGGGAATTGTTCTGGCTCATATTCAGAATTCTCTAATTCAAATGCAAGTTTATCAAGATTTAGCTCTATGTCCAATTTCGCAGATGCGACTATATTTTCAACTTGAATAGTAAAATTTTTTGGACTTGCTGTTTTATATTCTCTTAGCAATCTTACAAGTTTTCTTATGATTATATGGACATCTTCAACACTTCTGGTGCCAGTACAAACTATTTTACCAGACGAAAAAATTAAAGTTGCTGCCTTAGGATCTTTAAATCTGTAAACTATTCCAGGAAACTGTTCTGGTTCATATTCAGTTCCTTCAAAATGTTCAACTACTTTATCCAGATCTATTCTGGAGTTTAAAGTAGCAGATGCTACTATATTTTCGATTTTTATATCAAATCCTGGCATATCATCAACAAATTTGATTTAAATTTAATTAACAAATATTTATAAGGAAAGTTTTTAAATATACTTATCTGTTTTGGAAAAATAGTATTTAGGTGAGCAAAATAAAGATTTTAGGCATAGATGAGGCGGGAAGAGGAGCAGTTCTTGGTCCATTGGTTGTAGGAGGAGTTTTAATAGAAGATAAAAACGAGAAAAAACTAAAAAAAATAGAAGTCAAAGATTCCAAATTATTAAAGCCAAAACAAAGAGAAGACCTTGCTCCGAAGATAGAAGAAATCGCAACTCATTCTGTTGTAATTCGTATTTCTCCTTGCAAAATTGATTCTAATAGAAGAAGCGGAGGTAATTTAAACCAATTAGAAGCATTACGAATGGCTGACATAATAAATATGACAAAACCTGACAAGGCCATAATAGATTCACCAGATCATAATAGTCATAAATTCAGGGATTTTCTTTGGTCGCACCTAGAAAATAAAAATGTTGAATTAGTTTGTGAAAATTCTGCTGATAAAAACTATCCTGTTGTTTCTGCTGCTTCTATAGTGGCTAAAGTAAGTAGAGACGCTGCAATAAAAGATTTGAAAAAACAATTAGGAGAAGATATAGGAGTTGGATATCCTCATGACAAGAGAACCATAAATTTCTTGGAAAAAATAGCAGAGCAAAACAAAGGTAAAATGCCGTCATATGTCAGAACCACATGGGACACGACTATTCAGATAACAGAAAAATACAGACAGAAAACAATTTTAGGATTTATAGAAAGTTTGATAAAAAAGAAATCTCCATGCAATTAAGTTTTCAACCAGTCTCCTAAACTGGCCTGTGATCCTTGTTTTTTTGATTCTAACATTTTATCAATATTTTTTTCTACTCTATCCATAGAAAAATCATGCTCATCCACTAGCAGTTTCATTATTTTATTTTTATCAGGCTCTTTGTATTCTATTTTATATTTTTTCTCTATTGGTGGATTCAAAAAGAAATTATATATTTCCTCAGCATCTATATCAAAATTCCAATCTATTTTTTTCAAAACTTTATCAAGAGTTTTTTCTTCTTTGACTAGTTTCAACGCACCTTTCGGACCTATTCCTTTTATTCCTCTAGGATTATAGTCTGTTCCTATAAGAATTCCTGCTATTATAAGTTGATCTCTATTTATTCCTAATTCTTCCAAAACTTTATTCAATTCTATTATTTCTGGTTCTATTTGTATCCAAGTTCCTTTAATAAATCTTTTCCTTCCTGTTACTGACATGTTTCTGACAAGTCTTTCTGCACCAAATAAAATAGAATCATAATCCTGTGACCCGACTGCATATGCATCATTATTCTTAACTAAATAGCATGCTTGTGCTTCACCTTCACTTTTTGCCTGTATCCATGGTATTCCTAGCGCATCTAATAATTTTTTACTTTCTTCAATCATCTCATCTGTTAGCTCAGAAGTCTGTTGAGCATAAAGCATCACATCTCCAACTCTACTTTCTTTTAATGCCAGCTCTAATTGCTTTTTTGCCTCTTCTTTTCTTTTTTTCCTCTCTTCTATAGTCTTTCTCTTAAATTCAGGTGGAGGCCCATCAAAAACATATATTGGCTTTATGTTGTTATCTAAAAATCTTATACTTCTATAAAATAAACCAGATAAATGGGACGTTACATTTCCATTACTGTCTTTTAATAGCTCGCCAGTTTCTCTTTGCCTTATAGTCGACAAAAACTGGAAAATCATGTTAAAAGCGTCAATAGCTATTTTTTTATTGCTAAGAAATTCTAGATCTATTTTTCTTTTAGGAATAATTCTGTTTAATTGAACTCCCATATAATCAAATTAAAATAGTAAAAAGAAAAAGAATTATTTTTTCTTTTCCTTCTTTGTTTCTTTCTTTTCTTCTGATTTTAGTTCTCTTTCGATTTTCCACTCGTCAAGTTCTAACCAAATTATGAATAAACCCAAAACCATTAACATTGGTGGAATAATTCCTTGTAATACTATCCATAATGATCCTAAGAAATTAAATTCTAACCCCATGAATGTTGGATTTACATGGTATATGTATTCATATGCATATAGGCCGAGTGGGATTATCAATAGTATAATTCCTATGAAAACTTTTGCTAGGGCATGCATATTTATATCACCTATAACTATTTTTAATAAAATATATTTAAATCTGCAATATCAAAGAGTTTAAGTATATTGGTGTTATCATGAAAGGATTATATCAACATGTAAGAGATTTATGGAAAAAACCAAAAAAGACAATGAAACCTTTAGTCAGGGAAAGATTAATCAAATGGAGAAGACAAGAAAGGTTTGTAAAGATAGAAAAACCAACAAGAATAGACAGGGCAAGAGCGCTTGGATACAAAGCAAAAAAAGGATTTGTAGTTGTAAGATCAAGAATAAGACGTGGTGGTAGATCAAGACCATTATATGGTCGTAGAGGTAGAAAACCATCAAAATCTGGTATAACTGGATTCACACCATCAAAATCATTGCAAGGAATAGTTGAAGCAAGAGTTGCAAAAAAATATCCTAATTTGGAAGTTTTGAATTCTTATCCTGTTGGGGAAGATGGAATACACAAATGGTTTGAAGTTATTTTGGTTGATAAAAATGCTCCTGAAATCAAAAAAGACAAAAATTTGAAATGGATTTCTGAAAAACAACACACTAGAAGAGTCCATAGAGGATTGACTTCTGCTGGTAAAAAAGCTAGAAAATAATCTTATCTAATCCTTCCTCAAAAAGTGTTTTTTCTAATAATTCAGGATGATTCCTGATTATTGTATTCTTTAATTCTTTTTTTAGATAGTTTTTCACGTGCTTTTCTCCTTCTCGTGTTAATTGAAGAACATTACCTTTTTCTTCTTTTATTAGGCCTAATTCTTTTCCAGCGTTTATTATGTCTCTATACAATTCAGAATCTAATTTATTTTCAACATCCGCACCAAAAA
>CAYLUO010000003.1:0-22486 GCA_964386885.1 uncultured archaeon | reverse complement strand
ATAAAGATTTCAAAATAATAAAAAAATATATTCCGTTTATTTTAATATTGGGATTACTAACTGCTCCGTTCTTTATAAGAAATATATATTATTATGGGACTCCTATGTGTGGATTGCCTTTATTTAATAATGATGGTTGCACTGAGGAGATTGATTATGAAGTACAAATAACTAGAAATTTTGAAGGACAGACTACACCAACTGGATCTGAATTGAGTTTAATGGATATGGGTATTACTAATTATTTGAATTTTGCATATGGATCTATATTTTTTATTCCTTTATTCTTTTTATGTGGATTATATTTGGTGTTAAAGAAGTATGATATCAAAAATATCTTATTATTAATTGTCTTAATTTCTTTTATTCCTGTTTTAGCTATGGGAACAAAAAGAGCTGAAGATACAGCAAGATATATGCTCGGATTAATGATAGTTATTTCACTTATAGTTGCAATTTATCTTGAGAAAGTTTATAATTTTATAGGAAAATATTATAAAAATCTTGCAATTATTGTTTTTATATTAGTAATAATTGTTGGTTTTTGGGGGTTAAATCAAAAACTTACAATAATGAAATCTGTAAAGAAATTTTCTCCATCATTTTTTGAAGCATGCGATTGGATAAAAGAAAATACACCAGAAGATTCTTTATTGTTTACTGTTTGGAGTCACAGAGCAACATATAATTGTGATAGAAATGTTGCATTTTATGCTAGTATGCCAGATTCGCGAGATATAATTTTAAGTAATGATTTAGATTTAGTAACATCTAGATTGAAAGCAGAAGGAATAACACATATATTTGTACAGAAATTCAGTATAGATAAAACAGCATATAGGGAAAAATATCCTGTTGAATTTGTTCAGCTCTTAGAAGATAATCCTGATCATTTCAAGAAATTATATGAGAATGGTCCTGTTTCAAAACAATGTCTACAAGGTGGATGTGACGGAAATATAGTTTATGAAGTTGTTTATTGATAATCTATAAATTTTGAAAAATAATCTAGAATTTTTTTCGTTTCTTTTCTTAGAATTGGTAATCTTTTTATAATAAAATTAAATAGAACAAGATCCTGTTTATTATAAAATTTTAATGGTATTAGAAGTAATAAATAAATCAATCCTGATATAATAGCAAGGATTATGCCGAAAATTAAACCTTGTGTAATTCTGATCATATAAAAAAGAAAACTAAATATAATTATACTAGAAATAATTAATTTTCCTATATCTTTCCAAGGTAATCTAAATTGTAAGAATTTTTTTATAAAAAATAAACTTAGTACAAAAATTATAAAAATTGATATTGCATATGCTGTACACATACCAATTGCTGAGAATAGATGGGTTAATAAAACTGATAGTGCCAAAAAAATTGTAGATGCTATAATGACTATATTTCTTTGAATTTTTGTTTTTCCTATTGCATAAATACTTGATAAAAATATATTACCACAGCCATATATTATAGAGGCTATAGCTAGAATAGGAAATAAATTATGTGCTGGTAAATATTCTGCTCTTGCAAAAATTAGAATTATTTGTTTAGAAAAAAGAATTATAAATATCATTAATGGTAAAGAGATTAAAAGTGCATATCTAAATACTATTTTTATTAAATTGCATTGCCTTCTTTTTTTATTATGATTAACATTCAATTGTGATATTATTGGAAACAATGCTTGAGACATAGTTTTTGGAATAATAACTAATGGTGTTGTTAGAACCATTGCTATTGTAAAGATTCCTGTTACTTCTGGATTTTTAAGTAATGTGAGTATTACATATTGTCCATTAAGAAAAAGCATCCATGATAATGTTGTAATAAGCGCTGGCAAAGCATACTCATAAATTATATGTTTTTGATTTATTTTTTCTGTTGCCGCGGTTAAAAAAGATAATTTAAATCTCAAAATTCCTGTGATAGCCACTCCTAATAAAACCCCAATTAGAAAACCGAAATAGTGTATTCCAAAAAAAATTAAAATACAAGGAATTAAAACTTTAACTAATCTACCAATAAATTCTGTTATAGCAACTTTTCTCATTTTTTGAAAGCCACGAAGAATAAAGTTAAAAACATCAGAAAAAGATAATACTCCCATAATTATTACAGTTATATATATCACACTTATAGGAACTTTTAAAATTTGAGCCAAGACTGGTGACAAAATAAAAATCAACAAAGCAATAATTAAATTAGAAATTAATACAATCTTTGAACTGAACCTGATTAAACTTGAAATTTTTTTATTTTGTTTTTTTTCTAAATATTCTGGAATAAGTTTCATCAAAGACATACCAAGGCCGAATAGAGCTACTCCTGATAACAAAACAGCTAGATTAATAGAAGTTGAAACTATTCCATATTCTTCAGGCAGAAGTGTTTTGCCCGCAACTAACCAAAAAAGAAATGATAGTCCTGTTACTAATATATAATTCAGAAGTAAATAAAATGTATTAGATACAAGTTTTTTATTTGCATTCATTAAATTCATCTATTTTTTATTAAAACATTTAAGTGAATATTTATTATTAAAATATTATGTAGTTAAAGTTTTTTAGGGAATTAAAATATTATAATGAAAAGTGAAAAAATCCAACTGTTAACAATGAGCTAGTTTCAGTTATTATTTTAATAATAGAAGTGGGAAGATATGTTTAAAAGATTAATAAATAATATCAAAAATTATACTTATAAAAAGATAATTTTTAAAAGAAGAATAAAGAGGTGATTGATATATATAAAATAGGTATACTAGGTTATGGTGTTATTGGCAGAGCTATTGAAAATTCTTTTAAAAAATTTGGTTATAATGTATTCATAAATGATATAAAACAAGGAATAATGAAATTACAAAACTTTAAGAATAAAAAAGAAATTTCAGAATTATGTGATTTTATATTTTTATGTGTGCCGACACCAACAACAAAAAATGGGTGTAATACATCTGCTTTGGAAAAATGTATAGAAGAACTAAATGAACATAATGCTAAAGGAATAGTAATAATAAAATCTACAATCATTCCAGAAACAACAAAAAAAATTATAAAAAAATATCCAAAATTAAAAATTATATATTCTCCAGAATTTCTTACAGAAAAAAATGCTGAACATGATTTTTTGAATCCAGACAGGATAGTTTTTTCTGGTAAAAAAGAATATGTTGATAAAGTTTGTAACCTTTTCAGAAGTATTTTTAGTAAACAGTTATTTTTGAAATATGAAGATCCAACAATAGCAGAAATGGGAAAGTATGCATCTAATTGTTTTCTGGCAACTAAAGTATCTTACAGCAACCAAATAAAGCTAATTTGTGAAAAGCTTAGAATAAATCCGTCGGAAGTGATGAAAATAGTAAAAACTGACCATAGGATAGGGAAAACACATTTAGATCCAACAAAGGGGCCTTACGGTGGTATGTGCTTACCAAAAGATGTAAAAGCAATCATTATTGAATTAAAAAAACGTGGAATAGAAATACCAGTACTAGAAGCAGTTGAAAAAATAAATAAGGTAATTAAAAAATGATAAACTCCAAAACTATGAATATATCAGTTTTAGTTCCTTGTTATCAAGAAAAAAAACGTATAAGAGCATGTTTAGAATCTATATTAGACAATGATTATCCTAAAAACAAAATAGAGATAATAGTAATAGATGGTATGAGCACAGATGGAACGATAGAAATAATCAAAGGAATTCAAAAGACCAACAAAATTATAAAGTTAATATGTGATATGAAACGAGATACTCCCACTGCAAGAAATAAAGGTATAAAAACTGCAAAAGGAAATATAATAATTCTATGTGACGCTCATTCAAAATACCCAAAAAACTATATTAGTGAACTTGTTAAATATCATAAAAAAAACATTGGAGATAATATTGGTGGAGTTTGGGCTACACAACCTGAAAATAATACAGAAAGGGCAAAGGCTATATCTGCTGTAATGTCGAGTAAAACAGGAATGGGGATATCTTATAGGACTATGAAAAATAAAAATAAACCACTTGAAGTTGATACAGTTCCATTCGGATCTTGGAAAAAAGAAATATTTGATGAAGTTGGTTTATTCAATAAAAACTTCATAAGGGCACAAGACCTTGACCATAACATAAGAATGAAAAAAATGGGTAAAAAAATAATTCTTTTACCTTGGTTGAAAATAAAATATTATGCAAAAGGAACATATAGAGAAACAGCTAAAAAATTTTTCTTAATAAGTTTCTGGAAAAACAAAGTGAATGCAAAACATCATATGATAACATCAAAAAGGCAATTATTTCCAGTGGGATTAATTTTTTTGACGCTCTTGAGTGTATTTAATCCAATACTCATATTACCTTATCTTTTTTTAATATTATACGGAAGTATTAAAATTTATTTAAAACATTCAATTAATCCTATCTATTCTATGTTGGCATTTTTAACGATACATTATTCCTACGGAATTGGATATATTTATGGATTTATTTATTTTTTTATACTAAGAAGGATATGATAAGAAATGACTTTAATTCAAAATTATAAAAGTTTAAGGAAAAATAAAGATATAATAAATGGCTTTAAAAGAATTTATAGAATTATTTGGAAAAAATTCTTTATAACAGCTCCTTATCCTGATACGATAGATATAGAAGTCTGTTCAAGATGTAATTTGAATTGTATAATGTGTTGTAAATCCATCAGAAGTGGATCTGGAAATATAATGACATTTGAACAATTCAAACATATAATTGATCAATTCAAATTTGATTGGTTTCATAGACCAAGGTTTGTTATAAGCGGGTTGGGTGAAAATATGCTTAATCCAGATATTCTAAAAATATTTAAATATGCAAGAGAAAAAAAGGCAGAAATAAAATTTGTTGACAATTTCACATTAATTGATGAAAAAATAGCAAGAGAATTAATAAAAATGAAAATTAAAACAATACAATTTTCACTGGATGGAGCAACAAAGAAAACTTATGAAAAAATAAGAATAGGAGCTGAATGGGAAACAGTTACAAATAATATAAAAAAATTTATAGAATTAAAAAAGGAAATGAAATCTAAAAGGCCTGTTATAGTTGCAACATTTGTTATAATGAAACAAAACTATAAAGAACTTCCTGCTTATGTGGAATTAATGCATCAGTGGGATATAGAGGAAATATTATTACATACTGTTCTTGCATTTGATGAATCTAAGAAGGAATTATTGACACCAGATTATGAATCAGATAATTATATTAAAACTATGAAAAAATCTAAAGAATTGGCTAATAAGTATGGAATTATATTCAGAATTCCTGTTCCACAAAAACCACAACCAATAGAAAATTGTCAGTTTCCTTGGTATAATATATTTGTATCATCAGAAGGAAATGTATTTCCATGTTGTCATTCAGTTTTTCCAAGAGAAGAAAAAGCTAAAATATGTATGGGAAATTTGTTGAAAAAAAACTTTAATAATATCTGGAACTCAAAAAAATATAAAAAATTTAGGAAGGAGATGAAAAATGGAGAAGTTCCAGATCTCTGTTCACTGTGTCTTGTATATAAAGGAAAAAAACTTAAGTGATTCACTATGATTTCAATAATTATACCTACATTTAATAGAAAGGACTGTTTATTTAATCTTTTGAAGCAACTCTCACAATATCATTGTGAAGTTATAGTAATAGATGATCTGTCAACCGATGGAACAGAAAAAATGATAAAAAGACGTTTCACAAATATAGTTTATAAAAAATCTTTGGGTAAAGGACAGGGTTATGCTAGACAATTGGGAGTTAAGATTGCGTCAGGTGATATAATAGGGGTTTTTGATGATGATATAATATTAGGAAAAAATTTCTTAAGACCAATAGAAAAAGATTTTAAAGAGGGATGTAAGGCTGTCCAGACAAAATTGATCTTTCTTAATAAAGGAGAAGAAAACATAAAAGAAGATAATAAAGATACGGGAAAATTGAAATGGAACTTATTTTCAAAGAGAAAATTAAATTATGGTTTACATAAAAAATATATAGAATCCTGTGCTGATTGTGGCATATTTTTCAGGAAAGAAATACTAAATGATATATCATTTTTTAATAAAACACTTATCGGAGATGATTATGGAAAGTCAATATTGTTAAGTTTAAAACTAAATGAACATGGAGTGAAAATATTATTTGAACCGAATTCAGTAATTTATCATATAGGCGTAAAAAGTGGCGGTTCTGTTGAAAGATATAATAAAAAAAGAGATAATTTTTGCTCCGAATATACAAAGATAATTGTAAAAAATATGATGTATTTAAATAGTAAATTTAATAAACACAAAATCTTTTTTGTAAAATTTTATTTCACTGCAGCAGGGATTTATTTTTCTTTAAGAAATAAAAAAAACTGTCTAAAATATTTTTTAGAGGGGATGAAAAATGAGTTTATATCGACAAATAAAAAAAATAGTTAAAAAATATTATCATGAAAAAAAAGGGAAACATATTATGCATATGGAATCGCCACATTTTAATACAGATTCAATTATAAAATATTGTAAGAAATACAAACCAAAATGTTACTGTATTACTCCAGTGAATTACGAATTTGTCAAATACACACACTGGACAGATTTGGGTAAAAAAGAATATGAAGAATTTCTAATAAAATTATATAAAAAACTATTAAAAATTGGAATAAATCTTCAGCTGCACGTTCATATTTCACATCCTCCAGAAACGGCTTCAAGAGAGATAAAAAAATTTATGATAACAAGTGCTTACAACTTTTTTAAAAACAAGTTAAATATAAAACCAACTGAAATAGTCCTAGGGTGGTTTGCTGTTGATTATGAGATTGAAGAAATTTGTAATAGTCTAAACTTAAAAGTAATAGGATGGTCGCCTTATATTTATGATAGTTGGTGTAAAAAGATGTTAAAATGAATTTAAAAAATATAATAGATAATTATCCAACTAAATATTCGTTAGAATATAAAAAATTTCCAAGATATCATAGAATATGGAGATTAAAAAAAATATTAAATATAATATCAACTATGATATCGTCTGATAGAATAAAAGGAAAGAAGCTTCTCGATATAGGATGCTCAGATGGTTTATTCCTTCACATAATAAAAAAACAATTTAATCTAAAATTGATTGGTATAGATAGAAACAAAGATGCAATTGAACTTGCATTAAAATTAAATTCAAATATAACATTCAAAAAAGCAAATGCAGAAACATTGCCATTTGAAAATGATTCTTTTGATTTTGTAACATGTTTTGAGACCCTGGAACATATACCTAACAGAGAACATGCAATGAATGAAATAGTTAGAGTTTTGAAACCTAATGGAATGATTATAATATCTATACCAATCGAAACTGGGTTGACAGGATTTATTAAACGTTTTGCTCGTTCCATTTTGAAAACAGAAGACAGTCATAGAGGATTCGATGAAAAAAATGTAAAAAATTATTTTAATAATCTATGTAAATGTGATTTAGAAATTTATAAAACACCATTTAATATTGGTGAGATAATAGTAATAAAAAATGAAGAGTGATAATATGAAGAAAATAAAAGTTCTAGAAATTGGCTCTGGTGTGCAGTACTATAAACCAAAAAAAAATGAGACGGTTATACACTCGGATAAATTGCCTTTACCCCATGTAGAAGTAATTTTTGACTTGAATAAGTTCCCGTATCCATTTAATAATAATACATTTAACAAGGTGGTAGCAAATCATATACTTGAGCATCTTCTTTATCCTATGAAAACTATGGAAGAGGTTCATAGAATATGTAGATCAAATGCAATAATAGAAATAGAGGTTCCATTTTTTTCATCATCAGTAGCTCATACTTGCCTAGATCATAGAAATTTCTTTGGTTGGACTACTTTTGATGATTACGACCCAGAACATATTGATAAATGGGACAATCCTCTTTATATTTTACCTGCATTTAAAATAATAGAAAGAAAACTTATTTTTGGTAGGCATAGATCAACAAAAAAAGTAAATTTTATAATCAATCCAATAATAAATGCAATGCCAAGATTCTATCAAAGATTTTTCTGTTGGATATTTCCATGCGAAGTAATAAGATATAAATTAAAAGTAGATAAATAATTTTTAAAATCTAAACAATCAAAAATAATCCTAAGACAAAAATAATTTCAATTAATATCAAACCTATAGTTATTTGTCTTTCTTTTAATTTTCCTAAATTCATTAAAACATGAGTTAGCGAATAAATCTTTTTTCCATATGGTGGTTCCAGTGTTCCATCTTTTTTTAATTTTCCTAAACAATGTGCTTTGAATTTTGATCTTAGTTTTAAAAAGAACTCAATGATAAATGGAATTAAAATTATAATTCCTGCTTTTTCCATATTACCAATTATAACCCCTGTTGCAATTGTTGCACCTAATCCATATGTGAGACTATCACCAGAAAGAATTTTAGCTGGGTACCAATTAAAAAATAAAAATCCAAACAATGCTCCTGTTACTGATAAAAATATTACAGCAGGTATTATTTCACCAATAAATAAAGCATATGTAGCTAATGCCAGACAATAAACAATTCCCATGCCAGCTTCTGATCCATTAAATCCACCTAAAAGATTTACAGCATTTGCAGCAAAAACAACTCCAATAGGAATTAAAAACAAAGGATATATTATACCAAAATTTACTACTCCTATAAATGGAATTGACATAGTAGAAACACCAGCACTTACAACCATTAATGGAATTGCTGCTGGTAATGTAAGTAAAGGTTTTTGCCATTGTTTTAATCCTTTTCGAATTTTTGTTTTCCCTTTAACAACTTCGCTCACATTAAGATCATCAAAAAATCCAATTAAGGAAATTAATAGAATAGTTGTCATTCCAGCAAAAAGATATAGAATCTGGTTCGTATTATTGAAAATAAAAGTTTGTATTGCAATAAAAAACATTATACCAAAAATGGCAGAAATAAAAACTGGTATCCCACCACTATTAGCAATTTTAGGTTTATTTTTTTTATGAAGGTCTAATGCAATTATATTATTTCTTTCAAAAAATGGAATTAGTTTTTTTGTTAAGAAAAATGAACATAACATTGACAAAATAAATGATCCTATCAAAATATACATATTATCTAAAGATAGTTTATCTAATGAACTTATTAATTTTTATTTATATTATATTTTAAAGTTTAAAGAGAAAATGATAGCATGAAACTGAAAAATTTGATTTTCATACCAATTATTTTGTTAGTTTTTTCAATCTTTATCTTATATCAGAATAAACAAGCAGAAGGAAGTTGGATAAAAAAAGATATAGATCTTAAAGGTGGAATATTAGTAACTATAGAATCTTCTCAAAAAATAGATGCAAAACAAGTTGAAAGTATATTAACACAAAAATATGGTTCTGTAATTGTTTCTAGTCTAAGAACAAGTACTGGATATGGAGCTACTATAGAGGCAGATATATCAGTTCAATTAGAAGATATAATAGACACATTAAAAGAATCCAACATTCCAATGAATTCATATTCTGCTGAAGTTATAGGACCTGCACTTGGAGAAGTGTTCTTTAATCAAGTAAGAAATGTTTTGATTATAGGATTCGGTTTGATGGCAGTAATGATATTTTTTGTTTATAAAAATCCTATTCCATCATTCAGTATGGTTTTTGCTGTTGCTGGAGATATTCTTGCTGCACTTGCTATAACAAGTTTGTTTGGAATAGAAATTGGATTTGCAGGTTTTGTTTCGTTGTTAATGTTCATTGCTTATGCAGTAGACACTAATATAGTTTTGACATCAAGTGTGCTAAAAATTAAAAAAGAAGATTTTGAAAAAGAATATAAACGAGCATTTAAAACTGGATTGACAATGACATTTGCTGTTGTATTAACAATGGGTGTTGTTTTGATTTTATCCACTTCAAAATTATTAACAAACATAGCATCTGTTTTACTTGTTGGTTTTTTAGCTGATATTATATTCACTTGGATTTTCAATGCTGGTTTATTGCAATATTATATAGAAAGGAGATAATATGAAATTACTAAAAGATCCCAGATTTATAATTTGGATCAGTTTAGTTTTAATTTCATTATTACTTTTAATATATCCAAGCTTTTCAAAAAAATCTGGAGTTGTAGTCACATTTGTTTCTGATAATTTTACTTGCAGTAATATAATTTCAGAAGGAGATAATATAATAGAAATTTCTGGGCAACCAATAAAAAATTCTGATGATTTTTATAGTATATTAAATAATGTGAATGGGCCAACAACATTTATAATAAACAATAATCCTAAAACATGTGACATCTCTGAAAATTCTAATTTAAATATAACAGTAAAAAATATAGAATCTAAAAATTTAGAATTTGGAATTGATATTGAAGGCGGAACAAGAATTTTATTAAAAGTTGAAAATTCAACAAAAGAAACTAGAGATCAAGTTCTTAGAATAATAGAAACTAGAATTAATCTTTATGGTCTTAAAGAAATGAGAATTTCTCCTGTGGGAAATGATTTAATACAAGTTGAAACATCAAGTTCGAACGCAGAAGAAGTAAAAGAATTTCTAGTAAAACAAGGAAAGTTTGAAGCAAAAATACAGGAAATAATTTTATTAAATAACAGTATTGGAGAATTTAAATTAGATGATAAACAACATAAAATAGAAATTAAAAATAATAAAATTTATGTTGATGGTTCATCTTATGAAGATAATTTTGAAATAGATGGAATAAGATTTGAAATTAAAAATTATACAGATGAAAATATTATTTTATTTGCTGATGTATTTACTGGAGATGATATTGCAAATGTTTTTACTGATCAACAACATAGCAGATTAAGTTATGTTGGTAATATGTACCAGTTTATGTTTACTGTCCAAATATCAAGAGATGGTGCGCAAAAATTTGCAAAAATTACAAAAGGACAAGAGATTGTTATTTCTCAAAATGGAGAAAGTCATCTAAAAACTCCATTGGTTTTATTTTTAGATGAGAAAGAAGTTAGTAGTCTCAGCATATCATCTGATTTAGCTGGAGAAGAGATTTTAACGCCAAGTATAACAGGAACCAGAGAAACAAAAGAAGATGCGATTAAAGAAATGAACAGAATGGAATCTATTTTACAATCTGGTAGTTTACCAGCAAAACCTGAGATCGTAAAAATGGATACTATATCTCCTTTCTTAGGAAGAGATTTTATTCATTCAACTCTATATGTAATTTTAGTTTCATGTATAGTTGTATGTCTAATTGTATTTGTCAGATACAGAAATTTCAAAATTGTATTTCCTATGATTGCTGCGACCCTAAGTGAAATAGTTTTGATATTAGGTATAGCGTCATCACAATTATTTGGAGCTTTGGTTTTGATAACTGCAATTTCACTTATAATAGTGAAGGGTGAAGCAAATAAATGGTTAAGATGGGTAACTATATTTTTAATGTTTGTTATGGGATTTGCTGTTGTTCTAAGTAAATGGGTTTTAGATATTCCTGCATTCGCTGGTCTTATTGCAATCATTGGAACATCTATTGGTCAAATGATAATTATAACTGATCAAGTTATTTTCGGAAATAAAGAATATTCATTTAATAAAAAATATAATAAAGCATTAGATATGATTTGGAATTCTGCTGCTACTGTTGTTGCTGCTATGTTTCCATTAATCTTTTTGGGAACAGGTATGCTGAAAGGATTTGCAATTACTATTGTTATTGGCGTAACTGTTGGTATTATGATAACACGTCCTGCATATGCTGCAATATTAGAAAAATTAGAAAAATAATTTGAAAAACACATAATAAAAGAATTTACCTGTTATTGTTGTAGTTTTTGAAAGAGCTGGGACAAATTCTGGTTTTACAAAAGACGCTAATACAATAGAAACAAATAATATTGTTAAAATTATAATTATAAAAATTATTCTTTTCTTCATATAATTATTTTTGCTTTTCAATCTTTAATATTTTAGAATAGAGGTAAGATTCCTCCTGAAAATTTCAATGCAAATATCACAACAATCAACAAAACTATTATTCCTATTATAAAGATTTTATATTTTTCGAACAACTCTCTTATCATTTAATCCCCTTTTAATTTCATTATTGCCTCAACAATATCTCCATTTGTTTCTTTTAATATTTGTTTTATTTTTTCTTTATCTTTTTCTCCTGATTGTTCTATTACTAATTGTATATCATCTTCTGAAAATTTCTCTTCTTTAATATTACCTGATATCTGAAATACAATTTGGCCTTGCATTGTTGTTTTTATTACTTGTGGATCGTCTATTTTTATATCGCCACTCTCTGCTTTTATAATTACTTGTTTTGCTGAAATATTATCCATTTTCATGCCAAGTTTCTTCATCATTTTTCCCATTTTATCTGGGCTTAGTCCTGGAAACATAATCTTAATTTAGAAAAGAGAAATATAAATGTTAAGTTAATATTAACAAAATGAAAGTAATTTACATTTAATATGAAGTTCATGTTACCCCATCATTTCCTGTGGAAACATCAGAAGACCATAGATCTAAAAATGAAATTCACACCCCTTCATTTCTCTTGGAAAATTTATTAACATTAATACACGTGCATCAAAAATACTCTTTTATTTTTAATATTCCTTTTTTTATTGTTTTTAATGAATTTTGAATTAACTTAAAAATAGCGAAAGAAAATCTTTGTGGTATTAATTTAGGAAGAATTATTCCTAGTAATGAACCTATCATAACATCACTTGGATAATGAACTCCAAGGTATAAACAACTCAATGGAATTAATACAGAGTATACAACAAGTAACACACGCAATGTCTTACCAAAATATCCATACAGGGAACTTAATGTGAACATTGCTGTGAAGCTGTGTCTTGATGGAAATGATGGATCCTCCCTTAAAAGTTGATATGGCCTTGGTCTTGCTATAGTATATTTCAGAAATGTTATTATTCCTAAACCAATTATTAGATTAGATGTATAGAGAAAAAACCCCCTCATATCTTTTTTCTTCAAAAAAAAAGCAATACCAAATATTATGTATGCATACACAGAATAAGAAATTATTGTGAAAAAATAATTTAAGTAAATGTTAGATCCAACAAAAAATGGCATAATCATTTTGTCGAAGTTTGGGATTTCCATGGGTCATATTCTCTTGATTTTTTATTTCCTTTATAAAATACAATTTCTCCTTCACATATATTACATTTTCCTGAAAGAGGGACTCTTCTAAATACAGTATTACAATTGTTACAAATAAATCCGTCTATTTCTGTTAATTTATCTTCGAAAGTATTTTCTTGTTTTTTGGCTCCTTTTTTCATTGCTTCAAACAAACCAAGTTGTTTTCCAACTCCCATCAGTTCTGATTTGTTAATTTTCAAAGAATCAAAAACTCTTTCTAATGGCGGGAGCAATTGACTTTCAATATAATATTTTGAATCTATTTCCAAATTATGTTCTTTTATATAATTAGGATCTTCTGCTCTTTTTGAGAGCATTTGCATTCCTTTTGTTATAACAAATCCTATTCTATCGCCAACACCAGGTGCAGACGATGGATCTCTTTTTTTCATTTTTTTTAATAGTTCTATATGAGGTTGAATTCCTTTATAACTTGAAACTGATTTTGTAATATTTTTTGTTATAACCAATTTATCAATATCTATATTACCTGATTTGATTTTATCTATTTCTTTTTTTACAATGACTACTGCTTTTTTAATATCTTGTTCCTTTATAATTGTATTCAAAACATTTGTCAATGTTTCTGAAACTAAATCACACCAATCTCTTCTTACAGTTTCTATTCCTTTCATAACCATAGATTCATCCCAGCCATGGTCCATTGGTTCAAAACTCCAACCAACATATCTTTTTTTAGAAAGAATTAATAGAGTTTTAAAAACACCTTCAATTTTCATTTTTAGGATGTTATTTATCCCTTCATTGATCATATCTGAAAGTCTTTTCCCTTCTTCAAATGCTTCATCTATATTTTTTGTTTTTAATTTTACCATTACACTATCTGTATCGGCATAGATTACTTTATATTGTGTTTGGGTTTCAACAATAGATTTTGTTTTATGAATCAAATCTCTTCCTGTACCAGTTATTGCATTGGCTATATCAAGAATATATAATTTTGCTCTAATATAACCTGAATAACCATAGAACGCATTTGCTGTAACTTTGAGTGCATTTTGTTTCGCATATAGATATCTTTTTCTTTTTTCTGATTTTGCTCTTTTCATTTCTTGTTTTATTTTATCTCTTGTTTCTATAAGATTCTTTAATATATCTGGTATAATTCCTTTTCTTATTTTTGGAGAAACAAATTTTGCGCCTGTGACAGTTTTTATATTTTCAACATTTTTTTCTGAAGTGAGTAATGTTGTTGGACAAATATTAAATGATTGAATTATAGATGGGTACATCGATTTAAAATCAAGATAAACAACACATGTATCATGAAACCCTATATCTGGATTTAGAACAAAAGCCCCTTTTAATCCACTTCCTTTTCTTTCAATATTTCTTTTTAGAATTTCTTTATCTGTTGGTTTACAACGAACAATATAATTTTTTTCATTAAATTTTCTTAGAACTAAATTTTCTATTCTTGTTGCCTCACCACCACTTAGAGCATCTTGCGGAAGAACACCAGTTACTTTACATAATTCTAAAAACTTATCTAACATTTTTTGATTCAATAATATTTTCATAGGCAGTTCTGAATCTTTCCTATTATAATCTATAAGTGCTTTAAATCTTTTTCCATTATCTCTCCATCTTTCATTTATTTCGCTTCTTGCTATATCACCCTTACCTTCATTAAGTACCATATTTGAAACATCACCAAGGCCATATCTTTTCAATCCTTTAAACATTCCAACTCTAGTAGCTGCTCTGACTAATTCATAGACATCAGCTATAGGTCTTCCGATAATTGTATTTCTATGAATATATGAAAATTTTTTACATATCAATGGTTTAGTAGAACATCTTCCAATTGCTTTTGATAAATTATTTTGTTCTAATCTTTTTTCAAGAAATGGTAAATCAAATCCATTTATGTTATAACCAACAAAAAAATCTGGATCATATCTGTCAACTATATCAAGGAACTTTTTTAACATTTCTTTTTCTGAGATAAATCCTAGAACATCTTCACCCATATTTTTTGTTTTTTTAGATGACAATACTAATGTATTTTTTCCATTAAATGCTGGATAAAAAAACATACTTAATAATATAATTGGATCTGTCTCTGGACTTGGTATTCCTCGCTCATTTAGTAGAATTTCTAAATCAAAACTTAAGTATTTAAAATTTGGATAATCTTCTTTTTCAATTTCTTTAAAAGATTTTGCTTTCATTTTTATTTTTGTTTTTGTAGTTTCAGTTCTGATAGATGTTCCATCAACTTCATACCATCTCATACCATATAGTCCTTTATCTGCCATAAATCTATATTTGAAAAGTATGTCTGCTTCAAAAATTCTTTCTACATTTATACTTTTTTCCAATCTGTCTCTGATCATTGGAACTTTACTTGGGTTATTTAGGGTTATCTTCAAAACTTTCTTTGGCGTTTCTTCATAACCGATTGCAGGAAGTTTATTAACTATCTCTATTTTTATTAAAAATTGTTTGAACTCTTTCTCTAACAATTTTTTGATTTCATCGTTTTTTCCTTTTTTTGTGAGAACATAAAAGTATGGTAAAAAATCATCATAAAAAATAGTTATTGATTTATTATCATCTGTTTTTCCAAAAAGTCTTACTACTGGTCTAAAATTATTTAAAATATAATCAACATCTAACAGTTGAAATCTAATCTTCATAAAATCACTTTTGATAATTAAATTCTTATTCACTTATAGTATAAAACATATAAAAACAATTTTATTTATTTTATAAACGATTCAAAATTTATAGAAGGAGTAGAACATACTATATTTACTATTTTTACTTTAGAATTTTCTTGTTTACACTTTACTCCTATAATGCTATCAATATCTATGTTATTTATTTTTTCAGAAAGATTCTTATCGAAAAAAATATTTATTTCTCCTGTCAAATCTTCTACTAGTAGATTATTTTTATTTTTTTTTCTAATTAACACAATTAAAGAGAAATTACCAGTATTTTCACCAATTTTATTTATTGATAATAAACTATCTAATTTATTTTTTTCTAATATTATTTCCTTAGATTTTTCATAATTAGATTGTAAATATTGTGTATAATCGTCTACTGTTATAGGGGGTTTTTCTTTTTGCTTGGACGAAGAAATTAATTCAATATGTTTTTTTGTTATGATAAATGGGCGCGGGGTTAGTTTTTCTAACTTATTTATTATATCTTTTGTATTTTCAGAAACCAACGGTAATGTTTCTTTTGTTATTTGAAATCCATGTCCTAAAAAAAGTTTAATAATTTTTTGTTCTTTCATTGTGTTATATCACCAAACTTGACTCTAATATTTTTTTCATTTTTTCTTTTGTTCTGGATGAGAAATCTAATTTTATTTTTCTGGTTCTTCCATATCTTCCTAATGAAATAATTTTTGCATTTATAATTCCCATCATATCCAACTCAGATAAAAGATCTGATATTCTTCTTTGTGTTAATGGGTGTAATCTACAATCTTTACATCTCTCTTCGTAAACAGCAAATACATCTCCTGTTTGAATATCATCTTCTCCTTTTTCAATTAGACTTATGATTGACCATAAAACAACCTTTGTTTGTTTTGGAAGAGATTTTACAGATTCTATTACTCTATCATAATCTATTTTATCTAATGCTGAATCAACATGTTTTTCGACTATATTATTATCCCCTCTCCTTTCGGCTATCTCCCCAGCAACTCTTAACAGATCAAGAGCTCGTCTTGCATCTCCATGTTCTTGTGCAGCTAATGCCGAACACTTTGGTATTACCTCTTCTGATAAAACATTTTTTTGAAATCCCAACTTCACTCTTTGTTTTAAAATATCCTGTAGTTCTATTGCATTATATGGTGAAAATAAAATTTCTTCCTCGCTTAAAGAACTTTTCACTCTCGGATCTAAAACATCTATAAAATTGAGATCATTTGTTATTCCTATTATACAAACTTTTGCATTTTTTAGATCTTGATTTATTCTTGTAAAGTTATAAAGAAAGTCATCTCCCATTTTTGTTACTAAAGAATCTACCTCATCAAGTATTATTATTACGATCCACCTTTTTGAGTCAAGTGTATTAAAAAATATTTGATAAACCTGTTCTGTTGGTAAACCTGTCATTGGGACGTCTTGCCCTAATAATCTTGCTAATTCTGCAACAAGTCTATATTCTGTATCAGCAACTTTTCTCATTTTACAATTTATATATAAAACTTTAACAGGGTTTGTTCCCTGATTTGACATCTTTTCTAATTCTCGTCCAACATATTTTGTTACTAGAGTTTTTCCAGTACCTGTCATACCATATTCAAATACGTTTGATGGCCTGCCACCCTTTAACGAAGGCGCTAATATAGATGCCAGTGTGTTTATTTGTTTATTTCTATGTGGTATAGATTCAGGCGCGAAGTGAGATGTTAATGCATTTCTATCTGTAAATATAACTGCTTGTTTTTTTACAAACTCCTGAAAAATTGTTTGAACAGAATCTGGCATAGATTAAATTTTCTCCTCAAGAAATATAACCTTTTCTATTGGAAACCATAATTCCCTCCCACCCCATATCTTCCAGTGGAAAATATATAATATTAATATATATTTTATAACAATGTTATATTATATATTAATTATTATATCTTTTGATTTTTTTCATTTTATGTTACAATGGAAACAAACGGGTCAGTGTCTATTCGTTTAAGTTTAATACTTTTCCATTTACTTTATAATCCTTATCTATCTCTATTAAACCAAAATAACCCTCAGAAAATTTTCCACTATTCATTAGGAATGTTTTATTTATATTGTCTGTTCCTTTTGCCTCATGTATATGCGCTGATATGGATATAATTGGTTTTTCACTTTCCAAAACTTTCCTTATATTTTTTGAGCCAACATGCATACCATTTTGTAACATATCCATTCTAGTTCCATGTGGTGGATTATGTGAGACTTGAATTTTTACTTTTGTTTTTTCAATGTCACCCAATGCTTTTTTCATACCGTCTTCTAGTTCATCTTCAGTTGGTTCTGTGTTAGTCCCAAACGGAGTTTTTGCTCCACCATATCCATAAAATCCTATATTTTTTATTACTCTTCCTTTGCCATGAATTGATATATTTTCATCTTCAAAATATTTTATAATTTTTTTCGTATCCATATTTCCAGGAACACACAAAATTGGTTTTTTTAATGTTTTTAATTCTTCAATTATCAACTTTGCTATATCTTCTTGTGTGAATCCCTTTGGTGTATTTATGTCAGTAAAATCACCTGGGCAGACTATAACATCAAAATCAAGATTTTTTATTTTATCTATATATGCCAATAAATTTTCTACATCATTATGTATATCTGATATTACTATTATGTTCATGATATCACATGTTTATTAAAAACATTAAATCATTAAAACTTAATCCATCTGTAACAATATTATGATTTTTTAGGTCTTTTATATTTAAAAACAACCAACCTTTATTTTTCCATGCTAGGAAACCCATAGCACCTGATATTTTGCACCAATCAATAAATTCGTTATATTCTTCTTTTTTTAATCTTGGCTTTGTTTTCCATGCCTTGCATTCAAATGCCAATATCCTACCTCGTTTAATTGCAACCAAATCTGGTATTGATATATTTCCTCCACTTCCTGCAGCACGTATCACACCAAAGCCCATATCTTTTAATCTTTTTGCTAGATCCCTTTCAGCTCTTGCTCCTTTTGTGTATGTTTTTATCATATAAATCCTTAATAATTATTAACTTAACAAAAATAAATTGGATGGTGATTTATATTCCAGAAAAAATATTAGTAAAAACCATTATGGCAAAGCCTGTCATAACAATAGATGTAAATAAGAGTATACGAAAAGCAGCATTATCTATGTCAGAAAAACGGGTGGGAGCAATAATTGTTGTTAAAAAAGACAAACCTGTGGGAATTTTAACAGACGCTGATATAATAAAAAAAGTCGTTGCTCTATCTAAAGATCCGAAAAAAACAAAAATTAAAGATATTATGGCTAGTCCATTGATTTTCATTACACCAGATGAGAATATATTGAATGCAGAGAAAAAAATGAGAAAACATAGAGTGAAAAGATTACCTGTTATAAGAAATGGAGAGATTATTGGTATAGTATCAAATACAGATATTGCGAGAGCATCGCCATTAATGATAGATGTACTAAATTTTAGACTAAAGATGAAAAAATTTACTCCGCAAATTAGTGAAGCAACAACATCTGGTACATGTGAGATATGTGGAAATTATTCAGGGAATTTAATATTTGTTAATGATCAATGGCTTTGTGAAGAATGTAGAGAAGAGTAATATGGAAAATATAGAAAACGTGAATTTTAATCAGAATATAATAACGATTTCTTCTAAAAATCCGATTTGTATTAACAAAAATAATACAATAAAAGATACCGTTAATAAACTTCTGAAATTTGATATCAGAAGATTGCCAGTCATTGACGAAAAGAAAAGATTAGTTGGAATTATTACAGTTACAGACGTACTCAATGCGTTCCTAAGAGGAAAAGATTTCAATGAAAAAATAACTTCAATAACGAATTCCCCGGTGTTTTGTTTTCATAATGAAAAGATAATGGATGTTATAAAAAAATTTAAGTTTTCTAATATAGGAGGATTTCCTATTGTGGACAAAAATAAAAAATTAATTGGTTTAGTAACAGAACATGACATAATAGATTTTCTGAAAGGAGAAAATATAGAAATTCCTATAGAAAAAATAATGACAAAAAAACCATTTTTCATAAAGCCAACAAATTTTTTTGATGCGCTTATGTCAATCGTAAATACTGGCTATAGAAAATTGCCTGTTGTCGAAGATAATAAAATAATCGGTTTGTTAACAGAAAGACAATGTTTGAGTGTTCTCAACAATATTAACTTCTCTAGAGAAAACATTGACTTCAATTTAAAAGATATCATGATAAAAGATGTTCCTATATTTTCAAATTCTGATTCTATATCCAAAATAATAGATTATACAAGAGAATATAAGGTTGGTGGAGGATTAATCTTAGAAAATGATTTGTTAAAAGGTATAGTTACAGAACGGGATATTCTTGAAAAGATAATGATTTAAATACTTAATGGTTAATATATTTTTGATTATCATGTTTATCTTTCACGATTTTGATAAACTTTATTCTAAATTAGAGAATTTTTCTTTAATTGTAGAAGGAAAAAAAGATAAAGAAGCTTTATCCAGATTAGGATTCAGAAACATAAGAGACATTTCAAAAAAATCAATTTATAATTTTGTTGAAGATTTACCAAAAGACAAAAAATATATAATCCTGACAGATTTTGATCGTGAAGGAGAAAAGAAAAATAAAATTTTTTGTAAATTATTTGAAAAAAATGGAATTTCTTTTAATAAAAATTTGAGAAGTTTCATAAAATCAGTTTTCAAAATAACAAAAATTGAAGAATTAATAAGATTTTCAAAATTAAAGGAGGATGATTTTTATGGGAAAATTAGCACAATCAACTATAAAATATTTAATAGAAGCAAATTTTACCGCAAATGGTATAGTAGAAAAGCCAGATATAATTGGCGCTATTTTTGGACAGACTGAGGGATTGTTAGGACAAGATTTGGATTTAAGAGAATTACAAAGAACCGGAAGAATAGGAAGAATAGAAGTAAACGTTAAAGAAGAGAGAGGAAAAACCAGAGGAGTAATTTCAATTCCTTCTAGTTTAGATACATCAGAGACTGTATTAATTGCAGCTGCTATAGAAACAATAGAAAGAATAGGACCATGTGATTCTGAAATAAAATTGAAATCTGTTAAAGATATAAGAGCAGTTAAGCGTGATTATGTTCTTGATAGAGCAAAAGAGATTTTAGGAAAACTTTTAGATGAGGAATTACCACAGACATCTGAATTAGCAGAAAAAATAAAAACTTCTGTTAGAGCAGCAGAAATAACTGATTATAAAGGAATGCCTGCAGGGCCAGAGGTTTCGATTGTAGATGAAATTATATTTGTTGAAGGTAGAGCAGATGTTTTGAAACTATTGAAAAATGGAATAAAAAATGCTATAGCAATAGGTGGTGCAACAATAGCTAAACCTATTGGCCAATTATCTAAAGAAAAAATAGTTACAGTTTTTCTTGACGGAGATAGAGGCGGAGATTTAATTCTAAAGGAATTATTTCAAATAGCAAATATAGATTTCATAGCTAGAGCACCAGAAGGTAAAGAAGTTGAAGAATTAACAAAAAAAGAGATATTCAAAGCACTAAGAGATAGAATTCCAGTTGATAAGTATTTTGACAGGACAAAAACTATAACTAAAAAACTAAGAGAGATAAAGAAAAAAGAGTCAGATCATTTAGATGAAAAAACAAGAAAAAAAATAAGTGAAATACTAGAAAAAATGGTTGGCACAAAAGCAGCTTACATATTTGATGTCTCAATGAAATTGAAAAGTAAAATACCACTAAATAAATTTGATGAAAAAAATAGATATTTGAAAGACGCAGAAATAGTTTTAATTGATGAAATAATAACAGATGATATTGTTAAAATAGCAGAGCAAGCAAATATAAAATATCTTATTGCTGACAAATCGAAAAAGAAATATAAAGAAAAGCAACTAAATGTCTTAACAAAAACAGATTTAGAGTAACTTAAATTTATGAAGTGTTTTATAGGTGGGGCCTTTCTCACCTAATACACTTTCTACTAATGATATTTCTTTTATTTCAAAAGAACCAATTTCTATATTTTTATTTTCTTTAATAAATTTTTTTATTGTTTTCTTCTCAGAAACATTTTTTACTCTGCATAATGTTAATTTTGTCGATTCATAAAATTTAGATTTTATACAATTACCAATATTTTTTATTAGATTTCTTAAATTTTCATTATTTTCTATGTCTATTCCAATAACTCTGAGAAAATTTTCATTAGGAATTAGTTTCAGTCCTGCTAATCTTATTTTAAATTTTTTTATGTCTTTGGTTGTAGAATCTATATTTCTTATCAAATCATCTATTTCATCTGTTTTTACATCTCCAATAAACGTTATAGTGATATGAATATTCTCTGGCTCTATAAATTTAGCCTTGATAGGAAGTTTTTTTATTTTATCTTGAAATTTTATTGCTTCTCTTTTAATGTCTGTTGGCAACCATATGCAAGTGAATAATCTGGGCATATTTTTTATTTATTTTCTCAAAACTTAAATGTAACGCAAATTTCACAAAAACTGCACATAATATTCACGATAGATATTTATTT
>CAYLUO010000002.1:26654-27100 GCA_964386885.1 uncultured archaeon | reverse complement strand
TATTTTTCAATACACTAAAATGAAGTATATGTGAATTTTATGTTACAAAAATACGAATATTTTACAAAATTTGGTTGGAGCACTAACCCATTTACTCTGGCTATATATCCAGACCTATTAGTGGGCTATTCAAAACAAACAGATTCCTTACTCTCACATGTATCTAATTTTCATAAGGTTGGTATGATAATAGGGCCAACAGGATCTGGGAAAACAACTGTTCTTAACTGGCTTAGCTCTTATATATCTAAAAATAATGGATTTAGATTATTTTATGTGCCTAAACCACCAACAAATGAAAAAGGATTAATTCTTTTATTCAAATCTTTTTTAGGTTATAACTTTTTTGACAGATTGAAATACAGGGACCTAGATGTAAACAAAATGGCAGGATTCATAAATAGAAAAATAAAAGATAAAAAAACAATATTTCTTATTGACGAAGC
>CAYLUO010000002.1:0-26644 GCA_964386885.1 uncultured archaeon | reverse complement strand
AGTGCTCTTTTGATGTTTTGCAGTGGTTCAGAACATTAAATGATATGTGTTCTAACATGATTCTAATTTTTGCAGGACTATCAACACTTGAAGGGATATTGGATTCTAAACTACCTACATTATCAATGCGTGTAACAACTAAAGTATATTTAAAATCACTAAATGAAACTGAGACAGAGTCTTTAATCAAAAAAAGAATAGAAAAAGCTGGTGGTAAGGGGATAGACCCATTTACATCAGACTCTATTAGAGAAATATATAAAATAACAGGAGGATTTCCACGTGAGATTATAAAAAATTGTGATATTTTAATAAAACAGGCTTCTAAGATCAATATTTCTGTTATAAATAGAGCATTTGTTGAAAAGGAGCTAAAGAGAGTAGAAACTATAGAGCCAAGCGAAATAAAATTAACATTAACTAAAAAACAAAAAGAAATACTATCTCTTTTAAATGAAAATAAAAGGCTTTCACCATCAGATATAGTTCAACATATTGGGACAGAAGATTATAAAACAAAAAGCCACGCAATCAGGTCTGTTAATAATATACTAAGAAGATTAATGTCTACTGAATTATTGAAAAGAGAAAAAATTGGAAATACATATCTTTATTCTTTATCTGGCAAAGCTAAAACAATATTTACAGATGCATAATTAAATATCAAAAATAAATAATAAATATGAAGATTCTCATCATAGCAGGGATGGCAGGTTCTGGTAAAACAGTTTGTTCTAATTTGGCGAAAAGAATGAATATATTCACGTTAACCAGTGGTGATATCATAAGAGATGAGATAAAAAGAAGAGGGCTTCAGTATAATGAACAAAACGATTTGAAAATTGCTAGATGGTTTAATAAAAGAGACAGAGAAAAATTACTTGCTAAAAGATTAGCTGAAAAAATAAAAGAACATGACAATCCTAAAAGAATTGTTATAGAAGGGTTAAGATCTCCTGATGGTGTAAACGAACTGAAAAGAGTATTAAAAGGAGAAGATATAACCATACTTGCTATTCATTCATCTCCATCTATTAGATATAGAAGGGAAAAGAAAAGACCAAGATTTGCTGGTAAAGGGTATAGAATGATAAAAATAAGAGATAGACAAGAAATAAAGCATGGATTAGCAGAACTAATATCAATGGCAGATGAGATAATAGTTAATAATAAAAGTTTAAAAGAATTTAATATAACAGTAAAGGATAAATTAATTAAAATGCTTAATATTTATTAAAAGAGGTGAAATTATGGCTGATACGAGATTAAGAGCAAAAAGTATGATAGGAAAAGCAATTGTAAGTGAAGAAACAGGAAGAAAATTTGGTGTGGTTGGTAATGTTGATTTTATAACAGAAAGCGGAGAACTTTTAAATATAGTTGTTGATCAACCAACTAAACATCTAAGTGACTTGAATCTAAAAGCAGACGAATCTGGAAGAAATCTAATTTCTTTTAGTGCTGTAAAATCAATCGGCGACTTTATAATTGTTAGTGAAAATGAATTAATTTAAATTCTTTTTCTTATTTTTATAGTGTGAAGAACAACTTAATCCTCTTAAGAACAACTTAATCTTCTTAACCTAAAAGTTAAGAAGATTAAGAAGATTAAGTTGTTAAATGTACGAAAGACAGCATTATATGAACTTATTAGAGGAACAACTTAAGAAGATTAAGTTGTTAAGTTAAGAAGATTAAGAAGTAGTTAAGTTATTTAAGTTGTTTTAAGCAATTATTAATAGATAATATGGGATTTTTAAGTTGGTTCAAACAAAAAAAGGAAAAAGAATCACAAGAGTTACAAGATATTTCTATGCCTATATACAGAAAAGAAACAGAAGATAAAATAATGGAGACTAGAATCAGACCTGTGAAAATACCAACTATTCTTGATTTGGGCGAAAAATTAGGTTTTATATTGGAGGAGCTTCAAAAAATAAAAACAAATATGGTATCTAAAGATTGGTTGATATCTGAGTATGATGATACATCTGAGATGACTAATAAATTGGATATGATTTTACAAGATATTAACAACTTAAACTTCTTAACCAAAGACTTAAGAGGATTAAGTAGTAAAACAGAAGAAACAAATATAATATTTGATCTACTCTCACAAGAAGGAAAATTAAATTATTCACATATCAAAAATAAAACAGGTTTGTCAGATCCAACATTGACAAAACAACTAAAACAATTAACAACACAAGGAAAAATATCAAGGGAAAGACAAGGAAAATCAGTTTTCTATTCTATTTAATTTCTAATATTAACGTTGGTTTCATAGAACCTTCACGTATTATTTTCGCTTTTTTGCTTGTCATATCAACTATAGTTGATGGGAGTTCTAATGGTAAATCGCCACCATCTAATATGATATCAACTTTTCCTTCAAAAACGTTTCTAATTTTATCGATTGTATAGATTGATGGATTTGTTGTTACATTTGCACTAGTAGTTGTTATTGGTTTTCCAAATTCTTTTACAAGTCTTAGTGCTACAAGATTATTAGGAATCCTAAAAGCAATTTCATTTTTATTTAAAATGTCTGGTATAATTTTCTTTTTCTTTATTACTAGAGTCAAAGGGGCTGGCATAAATAAATTTACAATTTTTTCAACTTTTTTTGTTACTCTGCCATATTTTTTTATCATATCTAAACTAGAAACTATTATAGAAATTTTCTTTTCATCACCCATTCTCTTTATTTCTCTTAATTTTTTTATTGCATTTTCATTTGTAGCATCACAGCCTAAACCATAGCAAGTTTCTGTTGGATAAACACATATTCCACCCTCTTCTAAAATATTCACAGTTTCTTTTATTGAATCTTCATTTATTTGAAGTATTTCAGTTTTCATATCCAATTCACGTCTACTTCATCTGTTCTCCAATCTTTATTAAATGAATAATCTTTTATTCTTTGTGTTGAACCTAAAATTCCATTCCATGCTATCATCACACCATTATCTCCTGAATATTGTTTTGGAACTGAAAAAGATTTTGCGCTTCTTTCTTTACACATAGTTTTTATCATTTGTTTTAATTTAGGTGATGCTGCAACACCTCCAACTAATAATACTTCTTTTTTTCCTGTATGTGCTAAAGCTCTTTCAGTAACTTCTGTTAACATAGAAAAACAATTTTCTACAAAACTAAAAGATATATCTTCTTTTTTCTTCCCTTTATTATATAATTTTTTACATTCTGTTAATATTCCTGAAAAAGACAAATCCATTCCTTTTACAACATAAGGTAATTCTATATATTTTCCTTTTTTTGCAAGATTATCTATTTTTGGTCCGCCAGGCATTTCTAATCCAAAATGTCTTGCAAGAACGTCAAAGGCATTACCAACAGGAATGTCTTCTGTTTCTCCAAATATTCTGTATTTTCCTTGTGTAAATGCTATTATCTGTGTATTTCCTCCAGAACAATACAAAATAACAGGATCCTTACATTTTGTTGTTAATTTTCCAATTTCTATATGAGCTATACAATGATTTACTGGCACAAGTTGTTTCTTATATTTAAACGCAAGATATCTGGCCATTGCTGTTCCAACTTGTAAACAATTTGGCAGACCAGGGCCTTTTGAAAATGATATTATGTCTATATCTTTAAAATTTAATTTTGATTTTTTCAATGCTGTTTTTATAAGATGAACTATATGTTTAGAATGATGTTCTCCTGCTTCTCTAGGATGTATACCTTTACCTAAACTAGGTTTGTAAATAGATTTTTCATCTGCTAAGATTTTACCTTTATTATTTACAATACCTATGCCTACTGTATGAGCTGTTGATTCTATTCCTAAACTTATCATTTTTACCATCGAAATATTTATTTGAACACTGTTCAATATAAATAACTATGCTACGTGGGAGACCGTCTAAACCTGATTTAAAAAAGATCTTTATTATAGTTAAGACATTGGAAAACATAAATAATTGGGTCTGGATAAGGGAATTGACTAGGAAATCTAAATTACCTCTATCTACAGTTCATTATTACTTAGAAAAGCACTTAAATCAATTTATAGAGGAAATAAACACAGAACAGCTCTTGAATTATGAAAAAGGGACTAATTATCCTAAATTAAGACTGATAAAGCTTAAAAAAGGCGTTACACCAGAAAAAGCCATTAAATGGTTCAAAATGAAGGATAAATTCAAATAAACTCTCACTAATTCTGAAGTTTGGTGAAAACCGAACATAATCGAAACCCATAACTATTTAATTAATTTAATAATATTATGGCTGAAGAGAAAGTGCTCAAAGCATTAACATCAGATACAAGAAGAAAAATAATCAAGGTTCTTTCTAATGGTTATAGAACTCCGTCTGATTTGAGTAGAATAGTAAATAAAAATAAATCAACTGTTGTTGAACATCTAGACAAATTAGTAGACGCTGGGATTGTATATAAAATCGAAAGACCCGGTAAAAAATGGATTTTTTACAAATTAACTGACAAAGGAAGAAGAATGGTATCTGGCCAACCACAAAGAATTATAATAATACTTTCTGTTATAACTCTTTTCGCTTTTATGTCTGGAACTTTTTCTTTTTACAAATATTCATATCATCCATCAACTATGGGTATGGAAGAAACATTAGTAAAAGATGCAGAACAAATAGGAGGATCTAGAACTTATTACCAAGCAAACAAATCTTTATTATATAGTTCGATTATATTTTTTGCAGCCTTTATAGTAGGCTTTACTGGATTAATATATAATATAAAAAAATCAAAGTTCAGAGGTGTTTTAACATGAAAAAAATAATTTCAATCATTTTGTTTAGTTTAATGATATTACCTACTTTTGCTTTAGCTGATGGTATGATTATTGAGCCATATCATGATATTTGGAGACCAATTCCAGAAAATGGTCAATTAGCCGCGATAAATTATCAGGATGGAATGGAAAAACTTATTATTTCTGTAAATTTTGATATGAAAGATATTGAAAAAGCAGCATGGATATTCCCAGTCCCATCAGATCCAGAAAAAGTTGCTATAGATATTTTAAAAGATTTCCCAAGATTATATGGTTATGATGTTATTGAAAAAACAAAATCTGATATAGATGATGTAATAGATGCTACAACTTTAACACAACTTTATCCTCTTTTATTTAGACAAAGAAATTATCCTATAATACGTGAATTATTTTCAAGTAAAATGGGTGTAGAAACTACAGCTGGCGCTGAAGATGAGCAAGTTGTTGTTTACGAACATATTGAAAAAGAAGGATTTACAACAGAAGTTGTTACTGCTAATACAGGAGATGCACTATATAATTATTTAGAAGATAAAGGATTGAATGTTGATAGAAAATCTATACCCGTTTTGGATCATTATATTGGAGAAGATTATACATTTGTTATAACATGGCTAACTCCTTTAGAACAACAAAAAACATATTGTGAAGATCCAAGACCAGAAATCTGTTATTCTTTATATGATCCGGTTTGCGGGTCTGATGGCAGAACACACAGTAATGGTTGTGTTGCTTGTACTAATGAAGGGGTTGAATGGTATATAGAAGGTGAATGTTATCCAAGATATTTTTATGGCAGAAGACCAGGTCTTTTCATAACATTCCCAACAGATAAAATATATTATCCAATGATTCCAACAAGTGTTTATGGCAGTGAGATAATACCAATTACAATATATGTATTAGATCATGTCACACCAGAATTAAATACCGAAATAACTGGATACACAAAAACAAAATATTATTATCAAGAATATCTAAGTACATATGAATTGGAAGCATTTTATGGAGATTTAGAAAATAATGTAAAATATACAAAAATAGAAATTAATGCACCATCAAAATATTTTACAAAAGATATTTGGTTTAAAGAAGAAGCACCATCTTCTGTTGTTTATGCTAATTCATTATGCTATTTTCTTACAGAACATAGTACGATGGCAAAAATAGGTCTTACATTATTAATATCATTTTTAGCTGGTGGTGTTGCAGGAATGTTTATTTTCAGGAATTTCAAAGATTTTGCTATACTAGGATTAGCAAATATATTTACTATAATAGGTTTGGCCATAGCAATAATATTAGCTAAAACAACAAGAAAAGGAGAAGAACTAATTCATAAATTAAAAGGAGCAGGCTTTATAGTAATATCAACAGACAAAAGAAAATTATACTTTATAATACTATTCTCTATAGCATTTATTTTGATAGGAATTATAATGGGATATCTTTTGAAAATACCTCTACTTTAAATTTTTGAATGAGAAAATATTAATTGATTAGAATGAGATGCCCATATTGTAATAATAAAGTAGAAAGAAAATGGAATTTTTGTCCAAAATGTGGAAGAAGAGTTGAAAAAAGATTTGGTTTATTTGATGTTTTTAGTAAGATATTTTCTAATGAATATGAACCAACAAGAGCACACGAAGTTACTATAAATTTATCCCCAGATTTTAATCACCATATGATATCTGTTAAGCCAATGAAAACTTCAGAACCATACAGAAAAAAAATAAAAATTTCAAATAGAAAGTTTTCTGGCGATGTGTCAGAGCCAAACACAAAAATAAAAAGATTAGGAGAAAAAATTATAGTTGATATTGAATTACCTGGAATAAAAAAAATCGATGATGTTCAAATAGATAGGATATATGATTCCTCTGAAATAAAAGCATTTGGGAAAGATAAAGGATATTTTAAGATTCTAAATATTCCTAAAAAATATAAATTAATTAAGAAAAACTTAAATAAAGAAAACTTAGAATTAGTTTTTTCAATATAATAACTAAATATTTCTTTAGATATGTAAAGAACTGAAAATATTCCTTACACCAAAAAGTAATAATAGCCTATTACTGCAGCTATCAATATTAAGATTATAAACATGGTCTTTTTATCTTTTAATAATCCCATTATATCACCTTCGTATTATTTAGCCTTTTATCTATTTAAATAATTTCCAGTCGTATCTTAATTCTTATTTTTTCGTCTTTTAATGAGTTTATCAATTTACTCTTCAAGTCGCAAGCAGCTTTGTCTGCTTTAATAGCTAATGTTCGATTATCTATAAAATCAGATTTTCTTATGACTATATCTTTTTTATTTTCTAGACTTAGATTTGGCGATCCTTTTGCTATAATTTCATCTATTATGTTATCAACACAAAAAGTAATTTTTATATTTCGTCCTTCTTTTAATGAATTTTTAATATTTTTATCCAGATCAAAACATGATTTATTTGCCTTAACACCGATTATACAATTTCCATTTTTTGTTAAATTATTATCTTTTGTTATTTCTATTGTTGTTTTATGATTCGACAATATATTTGGATGTCCATATGCTATTATCTCTTCTTTCATAGAATCTCCATTATTTTTTTCTTCCAAATGTCAGAAAACCAGTATGCATTACACCTGAACTTTTCGGTCTTGTATAATCCCCAATTTGCCATTCTCTTACAACATTTTCTATAGTAACTATATCTGCAAAATGATTATTCATTTTTTCAATTACTTTTTTGATTTGTTCGACATAAGGAGAGTAAATAACTAACCATGCACCAAGATTTAATTTTTTATATGCTTCTTCTATTATATCTTCAGAATTTTTCATGTCTAATGTTATTAAATCCAAATTAGTTTCTTTTATTCCTTCCAAAATATTTTTTTCTTTAACTTGTATATTTTTTAATCCTAGCTTTTCTATATTTTTTTTCACATTTTTAGCAAAATCTTTGTTTTTTTCATATGTAACAACTTTACCTTTGTTGCAATAGTGTGCTAAGAACATTGCTAGAAATCCAGATCCAGCTCCGGCATCAACTATTTTTGCATCAACAGGTATACCAGTGTATGCTAATATAAGTGAAGCATCTTTTGGAGTCACTATTTGTGGTAGCCTTTTGCATTTTTTCATCAAAATATCAATAAAGCTTGGTTTGGATATAATAAATTCTTCTCCAGAATGAGTTTTTATTTTATTTCCGATCTTTTTCTTTTTCAATTCTGATAAATCAATGATGCCATATTCTGTACTAAATTTTTCATTGCTTATTCTAACTAAATAATTTTTTCTTCCTATTAGAAGTACGAATTCATTTTCTTTCATAAGAATAAGTAGGAATAATTAAATTTAAACACCTTTCAATGATATCTTGTTCTATAAAGAAAAAAGTTAATTAGAATCTTAAACAACAATTTAATATGGAGAAAAATTTTCAACTTAGTATTAATAAAATAAGTACAAAATTATTTCATTCATACACTATTGAAGAAACATTTAAAAAACTATCTTCTACTTCAAATGGTCTTTCGAAAGAAGAAGCTGCAAAACGTCTAAAACAATTTGGTTTAAATGAACTTCCAGAAAAAAAGGAAAAGCACCCTATTTTTATTTTTTTAAAACAATTTCATAATACCTTAATTTATATTCTTTTTGTCGCTGCTATCATATCATTTATTTTTGGGCATATGATTGATGCCTATGTAATTATTACTGTTATTCTAATAAATGCCACAATAGGATTTATACAAGAACGTAAGGCGGAAAGAGCAATTCATGCTCTGAAAAAAATGATTGTATCTTATGCTAGAGTTATTCGTAAAGGAGAGTTATTAGAAATTTTAGCAAAAGACTTAGTGCCTGGTGATATAATCCTATTAGAAGAAGGAGACAAAGTTCCTGCTGACGCAAGACTTATAGAAATAAAAAATTTCCGGACTATAGAATCATCACTTACTGGAGAATCTTTTCCTGTTGATAAAAGTCTTAGAGCATTATCAAAAAAACTCTCTTTAGCTGATCAAAAAAATATGGTTTGGACAGGAACTCTTGTTGTTAATGGTCGAGCCAAAGCAATTGTAGTAGCAACAGGGATCAGAACTTCACTTGGTGAAATAGCTCAAAATATAAAGACAATAAAACAAAAACGTAGTCATTTTGAAATAAAAGTAGATAGATTAGCAAAGAAAATGGCTATGATTGCTATTATTGGGGCATCTATAACATTTCTAGTCGGGGCTTTTATTAGAAAACTAGAATTTTATGATATTTTTCTTTTTAGTATAGCGTCTCTTGTTTCAGGAATTCCAGAAGGTTTGCCTGCAGTATTAGCGATTGTTCTTGCTATTGGTGCAACTCGTATGGCAAGAAGAAATGCTGTTATTCGTCATTTGCCATCAGTAGAAACACTTGGAGTGGCAAATGTTATTGCAACAGATAAAACTGGAACACTTACACAAAATACTATGAATGTTAAAAAAATAATTTTACCAGATGAGAAAGAAATTACAGTATCAGGCGAAGGATGGAAATCTTCAGGACATTTTTTTCAAAAAGGTAAACGTATTCGTGCATTAGAAAAAAAATCCTTATCAAAACTTCTTCATATAGCTTCTATATGTAATAACGCACAGGTTTCAAAAAATAAAGGCCAGTATGAAATTATTGGAGATCCTACTGAGGCTGCATTGGTAGTGCTTGCAGAGAAAGCCGGGCTTAAAAAAGAAATAATATTAAAAAAAGAAAAAAGAATAGACGATTTGCCATTTAATCCAGAATTAAAATATCGGGCATCGCTTTCTATACTTCTTAAAAAATATAACAAAAAAGAAATTTATGTTGTTGGTGCACCAGAAAAAATTCTTGAATGTTCATCGCATATTTTTCAAAAGGATACACAAAGAAGAATAACTAAAAAAATACATAGAAATATTTCAACCCAATCAGGAGATTTAGCGAGAAAAGGTATGAGAGTTCTTGGAATAGCTTATAAAAAAGTGCCGATACAAACAGATACTCTATCAGAAAAATTAGTTAATAATCTTATTTTTGTTGGTGTTGTTGGTATTATGGATCCACCAAGACCAGAGGTTAAAGATGCAATTAGAAAAACAAAGAAAGCTGGTATTCGTGTTATTATGAAAACAGGAGATCACAAAGAAACAGCCATTTCAATTGCTAAAGAAATAGGGCTCATTACTGAAAAAGAATTAAAAGATAGTAAATATCCTATAGCCCTTACAGAAAATGAACTATCCCAATTGTCTCAAAAAAAGTTTGAAGATGCAGTAAAACATGTTTCTATTTTTGCTCGGTTAACACCAAACATGAAATTAAAAATTATTAGAACTTTACAAAAACAAGGAAATGTTGTAGCTATGACTGGAGATGGTGTTAATGATGCACCTGCTTTGAAAAAAGCTGATATTGGTATTGCTATGGGTGTAATTGGTACTGATGTAGCAAGAGAATCAAGTGAGATTATACTAGCTGATGACAATTTTGCTTCTATAGTTAATGCAATTGAAGAAGGAAGAATAGCTTTTGATAATGTCCGTAAAACAAGTGCACATCTAGTAACCACTAGTATATCTGAAGATGTAACAATTATTAGTTCATTGTTTTTAGGATTACCATTACCATTATTACCTATACATATATTATGGCTTAATCTTGTTACAGATGGAACTGGAGATATTGCTTTAGCAACTGAACCAGGGCATCATGATATATTAAATGAACCACCAAAAAAAGGCACAGAAAATATTTTATGCAAAGAACTAATTCCTTTTCTTGCTATATTTGTGTTGATTATGTCTATAGGTGATATAGGATTATTTTATCATTTCTTACCTCAAGGAATAGAAAAAGCAAGAACAGTTGCATTTTTGTCTATGATGTTTTCTCAATTATTTAATTTGTGGAATATGCGTTCTTTTAAGCAATCTATATTTAAGATTGGAGTTTTCAGTAATAAATTTATTAATCTAGATTTTGTACTTTCTATAGCTTTAGTTATCTTAGTATTGTATATACCATTTTTACAAGAAATTTTCCAGTCTGTTAGTTTGGGTTGGTATGAATGGATGCTAGCTATTGTTGTATCCTCGTTTGTCTTATGGGTTGGAGAATTATATAAGTATTTTCATAGAAAAAAATTAGATAAAACTATTTAAAATTCCCCGTAGGGATAAGGAAGAATGACATATCACTCTCCCACAAACTAGACAAATCGAATCTTCAAAAAAACCATTTCTAAAACTAAAAACATAATTGTTGTTGCAATTTTCACATCTCATAATTTTTATTTAATTTCTGAGCAATATTCTGTTTCGAAAGAGTAGACTTTTGCTGAAGAATTAGCTTATTTATATCTAAAAGTAATTATTTCTTTTTTATAATTTTTGATATAACATATATGAACAAAAGATATAACAAGCCAGTTAGAAATGTTAGCATATTAATTCTAAAACCTATGTCCTCAATATCATTTGTTCCTATAGAAAAAGAAAACCATACACTTAATCCTATTAGAATAATACCTATCAATGCAAGTATTATGAACATAACATTAAGGAATTTGATTTTCATGAAATCATTTCCGTCTTAATCTGATTATTTTCTTTATATTGAATTTATTTTTTTTCTTTCTTTTCAGTTCTTCTCTACACTTCTTACAAAGAGGAGCTCTAAATCCTAGCCATGTAACTCTTATCAATCTACCAGTTTCTTTTATTGGTTTTCCGCACCGACTGCATTTTTTCTGCATAATAAAAATTTAATTTTTCAGCTTATATATTTTAAAGTCTTAATGTCCGTAATATTGATATGAAATTTTATATTGAGCAACTAAATCAAAAACCACTATCAAAGCAACATTTTGAGATATGTGAAAGAAAAGGAATAGGACATCCAGATACATTATGTGATAATGTATGTGAAATAGCATCGCGGTCTATTTCTAAATTTTATAAGAGAAAGTATGGATTTATATGTCATCACAATTTAGACAAAGGTCTGTTAGTTGGCGGAACAAGCAATGCAGTTTTTGGTGGTGGAGAAATTATTGAGCCACCAGATATTGTTATTTCTGGTACTGCAACTTTAAACTATGATACTGATGAGATAAAAAAATTAATTAGAGAAGATGTTATAAGATATTTACAAAACACTTTAAGATTTTTTAATAAATTAAGACCTGAAATAGAAATAAAAATTCATAGAGGATCTAATGATTTGATTGATATATTTAAGAGATTTCATGAAGGAGAAATACCAATAGCTAATGACACATCTTTTGGTACATCATTTGCTCCACTAACTCCATTAGAAGAAACTAAATTGGTTGTGGAAAATTTCCTGAATAATAAAAAAATAAAGAGAAAATTTCCATTTGTTGGAGAAGATATAAAAGTAATGGGAACAAGAACAAATGGCTCAATAAATTTAACAATTGCATCAGCATTTGTCAGTAAATATATTGATAATTTAGAAGACTATTACATTAAGAAAAAATTGATAAAAGATTTAATTGAATCGAAATTTGATTTAAAAATAAATGTTGATTTGAACACTTTAGACAAAAATGATAGTGTTTATTTAACAGTTTCTGGAACATCATGGGAAAGTGGTGATGATGGTCAAGTTGGCAGAGGAAACAGAGCAAACGGATTAATAACTCCATGCAGAATGATGTCACTAGAGGCAGTTGCTGGCAAAAATTCTGTTTCACATATAGGCAAAATCTATAATTTAAAGGCAGAAGAAATATCTAAAAAAATAAATGACTATTTCAATATAAAAGATGTACAGATAATTCTTCTTTCTCAGATAGGAAAACCAATAAATAAGCCATTTGTTGGTATCAAATATATTTCAGACAATAAAATAAATGAAAATAGTGTAAGAGAGATAATAAATGAGTCATTAACAATAGATAGTTTTCAAGAATTAACTGAAAAAATTTTAAATGACAAAATAAAAATAGTTTGACTTAAATTTTTTCGTTTCTATATAATTTCTAATCAAAAAATAATTAAATGCTTTTTCACAAAAGAAAATAGGTGTTTAAAATTACAGAAATTACACTAGAAAATTACAATGGATTATTAACAGATAGGCTAATATTAGAGGCAATAAAAAAGAAAAAAATAATTATAGAGCCTTTTCCGCTTGATAAAGTTAATTTAAACAACTCTTCTACATGGCCAAGAGAATTGAGAAGCTCATCTTATGTGTTTACATTAGGGAGAGATTATGCTGTTATAAAGCAGAATGTGAAATTTTTAGATGGTAATGAGTCTATTGAAAGACATATAGAATGGCACCAGATAAATGGTGAATTGGTTTTATCTCCTGGTGAATGTATACATGCAAGAACTAAAGAAAAAATTGGACTAGCAGAAGACATATCTGGTAATATAGACGGACTAAAACAAAATGCAGAAAAATTTGTTACTGCACATACAACATCAGGTACATGGAATCCTGGTGATGGAGGGTCTCAAGATCCGCACGGACCTTATCAGATGTTATTAGAAATGAAAAACTATGGTCCTAAGCCTGTTGTTTTAAGAGTTGGACAGCCAATTTGTAAAATGCAATTCTTTAAATTGCCAGAACCTGTAACAAGACCATATTATAAAATAAATTTTGCAAAAGCAAAAAGATGAATTTCATGAAAGTCAAATTAATTGCTTATACACCAGAACCTGAAAAGGTTTGTGCAGCAAGTGCTATGACAAGTTTTAAATTAAATGGATCAGCAGCTCATATAGATAGAATAAGTAAAGATGAAATAGACAAAACTATAAGAATGGTTTTGGGTTATGGCCATCATTCTGTTATAGAACATGCAAATTTTACTTTTAGTATTGAAGGAGTTTCTAGAGTATGCACACATGAATTAGTCAGACATAGATTAGCATCTTATACTCAACAAAGCCAAAGATATGTCAAGATAGAAGATTTTGACCCTGTAGTTCCAGATTCTATAAAAAATAATGAAAAAGCAAAAGAAATTTTTGATGATACAATAGAACTAATACCAACTGTTTACAAAAAATTAATAGATCTTGGAATTCCTGCTGAAGATGCAAGATTTGTTTTGCCAAATGCGACAAGAACAAATATAACTGTGACTATGAATGCAAGAGAATTACATCATTTTTTTAATCTAAGATGTTGTGCAAGAGCACAATGGGAAATCAGAGAAATGGCAACTGAAATGTTAAGACAAGTAAGAAGAGTTGCTCCGGTTTTGTTTGAAGGATGTGGACCATCATGTGTAAAATTAGGATATTGTCCTGAAGGAAATTTAAAACCATCTTCATGTGATATAGTAAAAATAAGAGAAAAATTTGAGAGGCTAGGTCATGAAGAAGGATAAACAATTATTAATACCAAAAATATTTTTCATGATTTTATTCGCATGTTTATTTATTATATTAAGTAAAGCAAAACTCACACCGATATTTGGAACAGATACTAATTTTTCTGCATCAGTTTTCTTTGGACCAGTTATTGCAAGATTAATAGGGGTACCATTTGGGATTGGTGCTATATTTATTGCACATATAATTGGCTGGGCTTTAAAACTTTATACAATAAAATCTGCTTTAAGCCTTCTTGTTTTTATGCCAATTCTGTGGGGAGGAATTTATTTTGCAAGAATGTTTAAAGGAGACAAAAGATTAGTTTTATTACCTATAGTTTGTATGGCAGCATTTTTATTACATCCTATTGGAAGAAGTGTTTGGTATTATTCTCTTTTTTGGTTAATACCAATTTTTATTACAAAATTCAAAAATCCAATAGACAAATTATTAAAAAAGGAAGTATTGAAAATTTATTCCTATTCTCTTGGAACTGCGTTTATTGATCATTCTGTTGGATCTGTAATTTATCTTTATTTTATGGACATACCAGCTAAATTTTGGATAATGGCTATGCCTTTTACAATTGTAGAAAGACTTATAATAGCTGGGGGAATAACATTTACTTATCTTGCAATGAGAAAACCATTAGAAATAATGCAAAAAGCATTCATTGCCAAGGCCATAGCTATTACTAAAAAACAACCACAAAAAGAGGAGGTGCCTGTACATGTCTGATCAAAGATTTGATGAAATAAAAAATATTGTTGATACACAAAATAAATGGAGAAGAGATGAATGCATAAATATGATTGCAGCTGAAAATAGGATGTCACCTATAGCAACAGAATTTTATGTTTCTGATTTTGAAAATAGATATAACGAACATGACATTCATACACACTATCAGGGAGTAAAATTATCAATGCAAGTTGAGAATAAATGTAATGAAATTTTTGGAAGAAGATTCAACACGAAATTTGTTGATTCAAGACCAATTGCCGGAGCGATTGCAAATCTATGCATATACAAAGCATTTCTAAATATAGGAGATAAATTTATTTCGCCTGGATTAACATTTGGCGGCCATGTTTCTTCAACAAGATATGGAATAGCAGGATGTCTTGGACTAAAAGATATTACAATGTTTTTTGATCCAGAAAAAATGAGATGTGATCTTGAAAAAACAGTAGATCTAATAAAAAAAGAAAATCCAAAACTTGTAATGTTAGGAAGATCTATGTTTTTATTTCCAGAACCTGTTAGAGAATTAAGAGAATCAATAGGCCCAGAAATAAAAATAATTTATGATGCAGCTCATGTTTTTGGATTAATATACGGACATCAATTTCAACAACCACTAGAAGAAGGAGCAGATATAATTACTTCATCAACGCACAAAACATTACCTGGTCCTCAAGGAGGTATTATAATAGGAAAACCAAATTTAGATGAAAAAGATTGGAAAAAAATACAAAATGCAATATTTCCAGGTGTATTAAGTAATCATCATATACATGCATTACCAGCATTGGCAGTTACAGCATTAGAAATGGATGAGTTTGGTGATGAATATGCAGCACAAGTTGTGAAAAATGCTCAACACTTTGGAAAAGTTATGGAAGAATTAGGATTCAAGCCATTATGTCCAGAATATGGATATACAAAATCACATCAGGTTATAGTAAATGTCAAAAATCTTGGCGGTGGAAAACCAGTTGCAGAAAAAATGGAAGAAGCAAATATAATTATAAATAAAATTGCTTTACCAACAGATTCTGATGACGATGCAACAAAAAATCCAAGTGGAGTTAGAATTGGATTACAAGAATTAACAAGAGTTGGAATGAAAGAAAAAGAAATAGAACAAGTAGCAGAATTTTATAAAAGAGTTTTGCTAGATAAAGAAAATTCAGAAATAGTTAAAAAAGATGTTATAGAATTTAAAAAAGATTTTATAAAACCAAAATATTGTTTTTGATAAAATGATAATAGGATTAGTTGGAACAATTTCTAGTGGTAAAGATACAGTAGCAGAAATTATATCAAAAAAATTGAATTATCCTATTTTTTCTTTCTCAGATATACTTGCAGAAGAATTAAAAAAAAGAAATATTGAACTAACACGAAAAAATTTTCAGGATATAGGAGATGAATTAAGAAAAAAATATGGAAGTCATGTAATATCAAAAATGATTATAGAAAAATCGTCTGGAGATAATATAATAATGAATGGATTTAGAAATCCTGATGAAATAAATTATGTAAAAAAACTAAAAGAGAAGAATTTTATTTTAATTGGTGTTGATGCTCCTCCAAAATTAAGATTTGAAAGAATGTTAAAAAGAGGAAGAACTGCAGATTTGAACACTTTTGATGATTTCTTAGAAAAAGAAAAGAGAGATATGGGAGGAGAAAATTTGGAATATGGTCAAAGAGTAAAAGATTGTATGGAAATGAGAGATGAATTAATAATAAATGACGGATCTTTTGAGCAATTAGAGAAAAAAGTTGATGAATTAATAAAAAAATTGAATTTTTAAGTCTTTCTTTTAATAAATAAACAATGAATAAGATGAAATATTTAGTAAAACATCCATTAGGGGAATTTACAATAGATGAAAACGGAAATTTACTTAAAGATAAAACTAATTCCATTTCAAATGAAAAAGGAAATGAAATATTCAGAAAAAATTTTAGAAAAATAATGAAACAAGCTGGATATTCAGATGAAAAATTAAATTTAAAATTAACTGAGATAGGAATTCAATTAACAAAACGAAAAATAAAACAATCAGTAAAAAAAGACAAACTAATAATACAAGCTATAGCTGGATTAGACGAAATAGAAAAGTCACTTAATATATATATTGAAAGATTAAGAGAATGGTATGGTCTTCATTGTCCTGAATTAGAACATGAAATAAAAAATCATGAAAAATTTGTTAAACTTATTTCAGAATTTGGTAAAAAAGAAAATATTAAGGATGAAAAATTATCAGAATTTGTTAAGGAAAGTATAGGTATAGATATTTCTGAAAAAGATGAAAAAATTCTACAAGAATATTCTTCTTTCATAAATCAATTGTATAAATTGAAAGAACATTTAGAAAAATATATTGATAGTTTAATGAAAGAAATTTCTCCAAATGTTAGAGAATTAGCAGGCCCATTATTAGGGGCAAGATTAATTTTATTGACAGGTGGTCTAGATAAATTAGCAAGGAGACCATCTTCTGTAATTCAATTGATTGGTTCAGAAAAAGCATTGTTCAGATATTTGAAAGGAAAAGGAAAAAGCCCAAAGTTTGGTGTGATATATCAGAGTCCTTATATTCAAAATGCAAATATGGATAAAAAAGGAAAGGCGGCAAGATTCTTAGCTTCAAAATTATCAATTGCAGCAAAAATAGACTATTATAGCAAGGAAGATAGATCAGTTGAATTAAAAAAACAATTAGAACAAGAAATGAAAAGGTTGAAATAAATGAAGATAAAACCACACAAAAATTTTGAAAATGTATTCTGGTTAGAGGAAAAAATCTGTACAAAAAATCTTACGAAAGGAAAACAGGTTTATGGAGAAAAATTAATTAAAATAAAAAATGATGAATATAGACTCTGGGATCCAAGAAGATCAAAACCAAGTGCTGCAATTTATAAAAAACTTAAAATATTTCCTATTGGAAAAGGAACAAAAATACTTTATTTGGGTATAGCATCTGGAACTACAGCATCACATTTTTCTGACATAATTGGAAAAGATGGAATTATATATGGAGTTGAAATTTCTGAAAGAGTTTTGAGGGAATTATTAGAAGTTGCGGAAAATAGAAAAAATATTGTTCCGATTTTAGCTGATGCACAAACACCAGAAAAATATTCTTGGGTAGAAAAAGTAGATATTGTTTATGCTGATGTTGCTATGAGAGAACAATCAGATATAATTGTAAGAAATTGTGAAATGTTTTTGAAAGACGATGGTTATGGAATTATAGCTATAAAAGCTAGAAGTATAGATGTAACAAAAAATCCAACAGAAATTTATGAACAACAAAGAAAAATCTTGGAAAAATATTTTAAAGTAAAAGATTTTGTTATTTTAAATCCTTATGAAAAAGATCATTGTTTGTTTGTCCTAAAGAAAAAGTGAATATTAAAATAATATTGGTTTTTTCTTATTTATTGTCTTTTCTATTCTCTACTATAGATTAAATCATAAAAAATCTTATTTCTATTAAAAATCTAATTATGGTGGGTCTCATTCTAAGTCTCCCTGGAGGAGGAAAAATATGGTATTTACATATATGACAAAAGATGGAATAATATCGAATTTTTGTGGAATAAAGTCAGATTTTTATTTGAATGACCCATTTGAAGATAGTGATTTATTTAGTTCGGATCCAATTCTTGAAGAATGGTTAAATGGTTCACAGAAGCAAAATATTACGACAATTCGGAAGAAATTAGAAAATATACTACCTCTTTATAATCTCGAGAAATCATTTTGGGAAAATCTAGAAAATGGACCTAGACAACTAACAGAAAAAGAGGAAGAAATATTAAAAAGATTGGAACTATTAGTTGATCCACAAAAAACCAATTTTTTAGGTAAAAAAATAAATTCCAAAATTGGTCTAGCTGCTGGTCCAGCACCAAATTCTGAATGGCTAAAATTTTATTCTGAATTAGGATTTGATTTCTTAATTTCTAAAACAGTAAGATTATATCAACATGATGGACATGATATTCCAAATATAATGTATGTTGATAAAAATTCTAATGGAGAATTTGAGGAAACATCTAATTTTAGAGGGACAATAACCAATTATTTCGGAATTCCATCAAATGAACCAGAAATATGGATAAACGATTTCAAAAAATTTACAAAACAATTACCTAAAGATAAAGTATTTGTTATGAGTGGAGTCTCAACTCCTATAGAAAACACCAGAGAGGAAATTATTAATCAATTTAGAGAATTAGTTAAGATATCAAAAGAAGATGTTAAGGCAGATGGATTTGAAGCAGATCTTTCATGCCCGAATTTAAAATCTAATGAAGGAAGTCTCTATGAAGATACAAATCTTTTGAAAGATATAATCTTAGGAATGAGAGAAGAAATTGAAGATGAATATCCAATTTCAATAAAGATAGGATTAAGTAATAATTATGAAAAAATAATAGAAGAAGTAGGACAATATATAAATATTCTAAATCTTTTGAATGCACCCCCTTCAAATGTTAAGGTTGATAACAGAACTATTAAATGTGGAATATGTGGAAGAGAATTATATAAGATAAGTTTTCCGATTCTAGAAAAAATAAATGAACTCAGAAATAATGGAGATTATAATTTTGAAATAATTGGTGCAGGTGGAATAGGACCATCTACAATAGAATATCTCCTGAAAGAAGATTTAGATATATTTTATAGTATGGCAACAGAAGCAATGTTTAGTCCTTTCTCAGCTAAATTGTGTAAAATGATAATTAATAAATACAACTAAGGAAAAGAGAGCCCCGAAGGGATGGGGCTAATTTTCGGACTTGATTGTCCAAATTCTGGAAGCTTGGTCTGGAATCCTGGAAGAATATTTTCTTCTAGAACACTCGCGTAACAGTCTCTACAAAATACCCGTTTGTTACCAAAACCATCAATAAATTTTATTATTCTGTGTGAGCTACATCTATTGCATTCCATAAACTATATTTATACAATATAATAATAGTCACTTTCGAAAGAGTAGACTTTTGCTGAAGAATAAAGGAACAGCTTATATATTCCTAATATTTACTAACTTCATTTAAAAATTCTTTTTTGAACTCCTCATAATCATCTATATTAAGAAAAGCACCAACAGCTGACCTGTGCCCACCACCTTTCAAAGAATCAATTTTTTTCTTTATATTATCAAGTATAGAAACTAAATCAACTTGTCTTACAGTTTGTTCCAATCTTATACTCATTTTTATTTGATTATTTTTTTTATCAATATTAGTTACACAAATAACCCATTCTGTATATTTTTGCCTTATCTTATCTGAGAAAAATGATGTTGCACTTTTTATCTGAGTTCTTGGTGATTCATAAAAAATGACTTTTTCTTTTTTATAAAATTCACCTGTTCTTTCTATTTCACCTAATACGCCGTCTGTTCTATACTTTACTTTTTCATAAAAATTTCTCAAAGCAGAAGAATGCTGTGTCAAACCATTAATGAATTTATCTGGCCTATTTTTACATTCAACTAATGCAAATACTGCGGTCTTGGAGCCTTCAGTGCCTTTTATCATTCTACCAGATCTAACCATATCCCATAATTCTCCGAAAAATGATTTTTCAATATTTTTTTGATTTATATTTTCTATTTTTAACAATTCAGGATTCTCTTTTTTAATATTTTCAAATACGTCTTTACAAATATCAACTCTATGATCTTCGGTTATTCCTATTCCACCAATCCACGCAACTTTTTCATCTGGAAATAAATCAATTAAAATTTTATAACACATATAAGATGTTGGAACAACTTTTTCATCGTCTTTTTCAAACTCACACGGATTAAAATATCTCATGTCATCTCTTTCTTCTATATCTTTGAAAATATGATGATCAAGAACAAATCCTTTTAATCCAACTAGATCTTCAGGATTAGCAGTAATGTCCAAAAAAATAACATAATCATAATTTAATGTTTTTAATTTACTAACCAGTCCTTTTCTTATATCATTAGGTCCTCTTATAGGAATTATATCAGGATAGTTTTCAGTTAAATTATAAATTGTCGTATAAAATAAAGCAGAAGAACATGAACCATCAGAATCATCATGATGAACTACACAAATTCTATCATCTTTTTTAAATTTTTTCATTATACTTTCAATTTGTTCAAAAATATCACTTAGATTTTTTGTCTTTTTCACTTAATTTTTTCAACTCCTCTTCTGTTAAAAGTAATATTTGATCTTTCATTTGTGTTTGAACATTTTTTTGTGCTTTGTTATAATATTCAACCAAAGAAACCATACTATCAAGATAATGAAATACTAATGCTTCAAAAGTTCTTGGTGGTGTTGGCCCACCTTCACCAAAATGTGATGCAACTATATGTATAACTTCTTCAGGAAAATCTCTGGCATATAATTCTGCTGTACCCAACATAGTATGATCTAATAAAATTCCTGTTGGTTCTAATTCACCTCTAGGATTTCTAACATATTCAAATGCTTTCATTATATCATGCAATAATGCTGCAGCAATTAGATAGTCTTCATTTAATTTTATTTTATAATTTTTTTTAAATGATTCACAAATCTTTTCACACAAATCAACTAAACTTGAGGTATGAACAAAAACATCTCTTTCTACTGGGCCAAATCCTGAACTTGGAACAACAAACATACTTGCAGCAGTTTTCAAATCTTCTTTTGGATATTTCTTGAAATTTTTATTAGATAATTCTAGATTATTTAGAATATCCACTACTTTTTTCCTTAATTCTTTGTCTTTAATTTTCTCAGCCAATTTAGCTAATTTCATTTTTTCCCTATTTTTATTATTTGTTTTAATTTATTTAACCGAATAATGATGCTAAACCTGATGCTGCTTCTTCAGCTTTCTTTTCTTGTTGTTCTGGAGATTCTTCTTTCTTTTCTTCACCTTTTTCTTCTTTTGATTCTCCACTTGCTGCTGGTGCGGCTGCGACTGGTACTACAGCTGCTTGTTTTATAGCTTCGTCTATATTTACTCCATCTAATGAAGCTACTAATGCCTTTATTTTTGCATCTTCTACTTTTGATCCAGCTGCTTCCAAAACTTTCTTAACAGTTTTTTCATCTACTTTCTTTCCTAAACTGTGAAGCAACAAACTTGTATATACATATTCCATAAATCACACCTCTTTTATTTTTGATTTTAGTGCTTTTGCTTGAACATTAGCTTTTGAAATCAAATCTTCTATAATACCTTTATCCAATATGCCAGCTTCTAATCCTAATGACTTTGCATTCTTAAATGCTTTTTGCAATAGAATTATAATCGAATCTTTTGTTGTATATGATATTGATACTGCAAGATTCAATGCTGAACTTGAAGCTGTCATTAATTTGTTCATAAATTCTTGTTCATCCACATCTAAAACATCTTTTTTAAATATTGTTTCCTTTTCCCAGACTCCTAATAAATTTATTCCAACCTTGACTGGCTGGATATCTAATTTTTTTAATAATCCAGCAATCTGGTCATTTATAATTTCATCTTTTTTAACAGCAACCGTATCTTTTCTTACATGTATTTTTCCATCCTTGACCATTGCAGGTATTTTTAATCTTTGTAATTCACCAATTGCTGGTCCTGCCATTAAAGAAGTTGGGCCTTCTGATATTACAATATCATGTTCAGCAATATCACCTTTTTTTGCATAAGTAGGAGATTTATTTTTCTTTAAAAAACTGTATAATTTGAATGGATTTTCATTAGAAAATATCAAACATGGTTCTTTTGGATCTAATTCCAATAATTTTTTAAGATCTTTTTTCTTTACATTTTCAAATGCTCTTTGGATAATTCTTTTCTTGTACATATTCACTATTGCTTTTCCTCTGAGTTCTTTTTTTATTGATTGCAATTGCTTTGATGGCATCTTGAATAAATCTATAATACCTATGACTGGATATTTCTCTGCTAGTTGTTTTATTTCTTCAACATGTTTTATTTTTTTTTCAGATGTCATCTTATTTCACTTCCAGTTTAATTGGCTTGCTCATTGTAAATTTCAATAAAATTTCTTTTATATTATTTTTTCCTTTTGGCAGTTTTGTTTTTAGAGTATTGATTATAAATTCAATATTTTTTTCCACATCTTCATCTTTCATATCATGAGATCCAACTACTGTATGGATCATTGGCTGTTTTTTTACTGAGAGTTTTACTGCATTTTTGTATTTTTTGTAATTCTCAATATTTCCAACCAAAGGTTTAGGCATTGCTCCTATTGGAGCAAGATATTTACCCAAGAATTTACCTACTATAGGCATTAATTTTGGTTCTGCAAAGAAAAAATCTGTTTTTGAAATTAGTTCTGAAATCTGTTTTTTATTTTTGGATAAAGATTCTATTTTTGTTGCTGAAACTATATTAAATTCTTCAGATTTTTTTATTGAATCAGAAAAAATAGTTATAGATTTTTCTTTTCCTAATTTTTTAGGCAGAATAACAATTTCATCAATTTTATTTTCATCTTTTTTAAGATCTATATCTTTAAGATTTATAACTAAGTCATAAGTTTGATTAAAGTTTCTTTTTTTAGAATTCTCTTTCAAATTTTTAATTTGTTCTAATATTGTCATTTTAATCCCTCCTGCTTTGCAGTCTTAACGGGTTAATTTATATTGATATACTATATTTAAAAAGGTTTGTATTATTCTTTCAAACTCTTAATTTTATTAAAGGAATTGACGGTTTATAATAAATTAATTTTTTATATTTCACTCCTTCATCATTTATACACTTTTTAATTTCTTCCTTAGCATTGTTAATTAGTTTTCTTGTTTCCAAATATTTTTTTGCTTTTTTATATTTAATACCTGTTATCATAATTCCTCCAGTAAGAAGAATACCACCCAAAAAACTATTCGCGCCAGATAATAATATACTTTCTGGAAGAGCATTATATGACATACAAATATTTAATACTCCTACACCAGTCATACTAATTCCTAAAATTTCATATAAAAGATTATCTCTATTTACTAATTCATAATTTTCAAGCCATGGCTCTTCTTTAATTTGCATATCTAATTTATTTCTGATTCTAATAGAAGAAGCTAAAATTGCATTTGGGTCTCTTTTTCCCAATTTTTCAATATAAGGAATTATATTTTTTTCATTGGTTTTTTCAAATTTATATTTTTTTGCAGGATCTGGATAGCTTATATGTTTATATTTGGGGTCACTAGGAGATGAAATTTTTCCTATAGAAACTATAGATTTTTTAATGTCCATATTTAATAAAAAAATTTCTTTTTCATCATATAAAATCCTTTCTTCCCGACTTGTTTTTTTTCCTATTATAAATCCGCGTTTACCATTTTCATCAGAATAAAGATGACACAATAATTCTCTTCCAATATCATTATAACCAGTAACCCCAGGTAATTCATTTATTCCCTTGTTAATATCCATATAGTTCTAATAATTAATTGGATAATAAAAGATAAATTCTTTAAAATAAGCAAAAAATTGGTTCTAATTTCCGGGAATCAATTTTATAAAATTTAAAAAAGGTTGTGTTAATGGAAACTCTTAAATATTTTACTTTTTATTAACCAAACATGAATTCAATACTATTGTTTTGTGTACCTAGCAAAAAATTATCTGATTTATATAGAAAAATGAGTGAAAAAGAAGTTGCTGATAATTATACAAATATGGCAATTAAGGAATTTGATGATATTCTAAATTTTTCAGAAGAATATGAACCAACGGAACCTGATATGACGGGATTAATAGATACAAAAGTGGATAGAAACAAAAAACTAAGAGACTTATATTTGACATTGTTTATCAGGCAACCTATAATCGGGGTTAGAAATAGAGAAGTTGATATATTAGCAACTAGTTATCTTTTTAATCCTGAATCCACAATGGAAGGATTATATTTACCTGATATGGATGTTATTGAATTCCAAGAACCAACTTTTGGCGGTCGACAAGAAAAAAATTTACAATATGTCGTAAGAGAGATAAAACTGCTTTATGAAAAATATAAATGGAAGACACATATTTTGCTGGATGAAAAAGAGAAAAATATTAAAATCGTAAGCTCTAGATTTCCTAATGGGATAGACATTTTTGATCATAATTTACTAATACAACTTGCCACAAAAAATATAGGATATAATCCAAATGAGTTATATTTCTAAAAACCAAAACATTTAAATAGTATTATGAATATATATTCGATATACATTATGAATAATAATTCATAATAAAAGAGGTGAAATATATATGCCATTTAGAGATGGAACAGGTCCAAGAGGAGAAGGACCATTAACAGGAAGAGGATTAGGACCATGCGGAACAGGAACAAATCCAAGAGGATCCGCAAGATTCGGTAGAGGATTCGGAAGAGGTTTTGCCAGAGGATTTGGTCGTGGATTCATAGGAAGAGGATTTGCTGGTAGAAGATTTGCTAGACCAATATATGACCCCTATTACGACAATGCACCACAAAGATATGATCCATATTACGACTATACACCACAAAGACCATTAACAAAAGAAAATGAAGAAAAACTATTAGAACAAGACGCCAGAGATATTGAACAAGAAATCAAAGATTTAGAAGAAGAAAAGAAACAAATAGAAAAAAAACTAAAAGAATTATAGATACTATGACAGGAGAAAAAGAAGGAAAAGAAAATTTAACTCCAGAAACTCTTGATTTGGAAAGAGCAAGACAATCTCTAGTAGAAGAACTAGAAGCCATAAACTGGTATCAGGAAAGAGTAGAAAACACAAAAGATCCAGAACTAAAGAAAATATTAGAACATAACAGGGATGAAGAAAAAGAACATACAGCAATGCTAATTGAATGGATCAGAAAAAACGATTCAACACAGGACAAGATGTTTGAAGAGCACGATTAGGATGCCAAGACCAAGAAGGTTTAGAAGAGTTTCGTTTAGACCAGATATTACACATTTTAAGCCGGCTGGTGTTAGATTATCTGATTTAAGGGAATGTATTTTAACAATAGAAGAACTAGAGTCAATTAGATTAAAAGATCTTGAAGATATTGACCAGATTGAAGCTGCAAAAAGAATGAATATATCACAACCAACTTTTCATAGGTTGTTATTAGAAGCAAGAAAAAAAATTGCTGATGCGATTGTAAATGGCAAGGCAATAAGAATTCAAGGTGGTCATTTTAGAATGGTAAAAAGAGGTGGAAGAAGATATGGTAGATTTTAGAGGATTAGGCAGGAGATTAGGATTTGGTGGAAGAATGGGCGGAACTGCTCAAGGACCTGGCGGACAATGTAAATGTCCTAAATGTGGAAATGTAGATTCACACCAAAGGGGAATCCCATGTTATGAACAGAAATGTTCGAAATGTGGAACACCAATGACAAGATAATAAAATTTTTATTATTAAATAACAAAATGTTAGCATGCAAAAAATAATTATAGGTATTATAATACTCTTTGCAATAATCGTTGCTATTTATGTAGTTAGACTAACTCCTGAGCCAACTGAAGTTGATATAAATAATACGAATAATATAGATTTCATCACTTTAGATGGCGAGATGACAATTGCACAAAATTTATGTAAGGAAAGAAATCTTGATGATAAAATTATAGTAATGGAATCAAAATATTGTTCTGCTTGTAGAATTTCAGTTCCAAGATTAAAAGAAATTGAAGAAGAACTAGGAAAAGAATTCATATTTTTAGATTTGTCTCAAGAATGT
>CAYLUO010000001.1:0-36130 GCA_964386885.1 uncultured archaeon | reverse complement strand
CAAGACCAGAAAGAGTTGTAATATGTCATGGTGATAATTCAAAGCCAATTGAATTGGCAAGAGCTTTACATAAAATATTAAGAACAGAAACAATAGTTCCTAAAAATTTAGAAGCAATAAGATTGCATTAATATGGATATCCTAGTCCTAATGTGAAACTATATGCATAAAATACTTTTAGTTCAATATCATCAACCCACATGGTTCCTGTTGTTGAACTTGCAGAAGGTAAAAGTCTTAATTTATCTATACCTGTCCATGCTTCACCATCATAAGCACTTACTGTTATACCATCTGGTGTTTTTAGATCATCATTTATCCAAACCCAAAATGTACCAGAATCCCATTTAAGTGTAATATTATACCATGTGTTTGCGACATATGTTGTATCACTTGGATAATTTTTATAAGTTCCTGCATCTTTATCATAATAACCAAAGTGTCCATCACTTTTTGCAACTACAGCATATAAAGCTGCACCATTTGGTGTCGTGACATGAATGGCTGGATAATGCCAAGAATTTGTTTCATTAAATTTGAATTTTCCTTTGTATGTTCCCTGAGAACTATCTGAAATATCTTTTATTAAACTTGGTGAACCAGATGTTGAACTATCTATTCCTTGCGCAATATTATTTCCACCTTCATCTATAATTGTCCATCCTGATTCAGCAGTAGTCCATTTGTCAAAGTCTCCTGATTCAAAATCATCATCAAAAGTTATATCTGTAACATCAGTTATAGTTGCTTTTTGTGCTTGGGTAAAATGTGGTATAGTAAGTTGATCTTCAATTTCTAAACCATTAATTTCCTTCCACCAGATAATTACCCCAGCCTCTTCTGGACTAAAAACATTTCCCATAAAATCATTAAATTTGTCAGAATCAGTTGCAAACTCATATGTCTTATTCATATTATCAATAACCTTCAAAGTATCCTCCACTTTTGTTAATAAAAGAACTCTATCCCAATTTGACCTTATAGAATATTTTGGAAAAAAATGTAGGAATGCCATCATTAATATTACTCCTGCTATCCCAACTTCTATTAAACTAATTATACCTTTCATTTTATCACAATTCAACTATTATTTCAGCTAATTTTACATTTCCATTATCAATATATGTTGCGTATCTTGTTACTTTTGCTTGTATTGTTGTTGTAAATCCTGATGATGGAATATATAATAACAATTTTTCATCTCTACTTCCAGTAGTCAAATCAACATTGGAAATTATCAACATACAATTTTCATTACTTTTTATAACATCTTTAATATCATTAGTTTCTAATTGTGTTTCCAAATTTTCTATTTCTTGCTTTGAAATGAAATTTTGTTTGTTTTGATCTTCATCTGATAATACATCATTTACTAAAATTTCTGATATCTGGAATGCTTCTGACCTATAACTTTCTTTTCTAATTTCATCAATAAATTGCGGGACATTACTAGAGTATGCTAAATAAATGTATGTGACTAATCCAATGAAAATCACAAAAGAGACTAAATATTGTATGGTTAATTGTCCTTTCACTTATACACCTATGAAGTTTAATCTCACAAGTATGAAAAATGCACCAATAACAACAGTTAACATAATTAGGCTATGTTTAAATCCAGCGCGCACAGAACCCTCACCAATCTGCCCAGCAACTAAGCCACCAGTGATTGCCTGAATAACAGCCATTGAAAAGAATAATGCCATGTAATAACATGCTATTCCTGTTGTTGCAGAACCAAACACAGAACATATGCCAGAATAAATAGAACATGGAGCACATCCTAATCCTCCTCTACCAATACAAATAGAACATGGATTTGAAACTACACTTGCTAAAGGTCCTCCACCAATTCCACCACCCTGAGCTCCCATTGATTGAAATATTGGAACCATTAACCTGTTTATTGCAACTATTATTCCAATAAAAATAAAACAAATTGCATACATTGCGATTACATATTGATTAAGCATAGCCTTTCTTTCTTTTTGTGTATCCTGAATTGTTGCCAAAGTTGTTGATAAAGAATTTAAAGTATTGTCAACTGATCCACCAGACTTGTATGTTTCTATCATAACTCTTACTACTTTTGTTAGTGTCTTGCTTCTTCTCATTCTTTTTCTGAATTGTTCAAGAACAGTCAGTATATTTACATTCCATGTTAATTGGTTTGCCATTTTTTTTATTTCTGGTGACAAAGGTCCATAATTTGTTTTACTTGTGAATATAATTCCTTTATGCAATGGAACACCAGCTCTTGTTATTTCTACTAAATCTCTTAAAAAATGTGGAAACACATATTCCATTTCTCTAATATTTTTGAATGCGATATAATTCAAAATCAATTGAGGTGCTGCTACTAAAAATACAGAAATAAATATTGCACTTCCTAAAACACCAGTATCTCCAGCTATTATTCCTATAAGAATTAAAATTGCTGATATTGCTAGAGTTATTAATAAAATTTTTCTTTCTTTTGCTAATTCTATTTTTCTCATTATTCTGCACTTGGTGAACTCATTTTTATTAAAATTATAAACGCTGCCGATATAAGTGGTATGAAAAAGAATATTAGGAAGAATTGAACAAAAACTACATTTGCACCCACTCCCCCGAATCCAGACATTAAAGATGTTAATATAGTAAAGAATATTGCACCCAAGACTAAAGCAGTTAAATAAATTTCAAGATAAATTGAAAGTGAATGAGAAAATTCTGTTAATTTTCTTCTGTAATTGTCAAGAAATGTTTTTGATTTTTCTGTCAAATATGCATCTAAATTTCCACCACTTTTTAAAGTTGAAAGCATAGACCAAAATAATTCTTTTAATTCTTTTGATGGAGTTCTGTTTACAGCTTTTTCTAAACTTTCATATATATTCAAACCAAATGCTTTCATGTCAGCAACAATTCTCTGTGCTTCTTTTGAAATTTCTCCATGTTCTTTAAACTTAGAAAATATTTCAAATATCTTATGTGGTGGTAATTGTGAACTTGCTATAGTTGATAAATATATTCCAGCAAATGGTAATGTATTTTCTATTGATCTTGCTTTATCACGAATTATAAATTTTGGATAATTTACAAAAGCTAGAAAAAAAACGACACAAATTCCAATTGCAACAACAACTGACATAAATAAACTAAATAATGCACCTAATCCAACAAGTGAAAAAATAAAAGCAAACAATGGAAGTTCAAGAACAAATAAAACAATACATGTTAATAATGATGATGATAAATATTCCAAAAGTGTTGTTCTCATTCCACTTTTTTTTAAATCTTTTTTCAAGCCAGAAAAATAGTCTAAGTAAGGTTCTATATATTTGCCTAAATAGCGCATGGCTATTCTGTCATAAAAAAACACTAAATCTCACCAGTAATTATATCCAAAACTTTTTCTGGATAAGTATAATATAAATTTAATATTTGACTAACATCTTTGTAATTTGTCATATTTCTTTGCTGAATCCAATATAAAACTAACATTCTTCTTTTCATTTCTTCTATAATTTCTTTTTCTTTAAGACCAGTTTTTTTAACTATTTTCTGAAGAATAATACTTTTATTTGAGATTTTTATTTTATCTGTTGTCGTATCCCATTCAAATGTTTTGTTTGTTATAGGAACTTTTTCTTTAATATCAAATCCTATTATTTCAAAAACATCTTTAACTCTTCTAACATATTGGCCTCTATATCTTTGCTTGGTTAGAAACACTATCAAATCTAAACTTTCCAATAAACTTGTTGGTAATGATATTGGAGGACTGATTAATCTACTGCCTAATTTTTCCATTGTATCTGCATGAATAGTTGCTAAAGAAGGATGACCAGTTGCTATTTGCTGGAACAAGACATATGCTTCTTTACCTCTAACTTCACCTACTATAATGTAATCTGGTCTTTGTCTGATACTTTCTTTTAATAAATCAAACAGATCTACTTCTCCTTTTCTTTTACCTTTTTCTGTTGATATTGGAACTCGTGCAAGTTGTGGGACCCAATGTGGATGTGGTAGTCTTAATTCAGCTGTATCTTCTATTGAAACGATTTTCATGTCTGGTTTTATAAATAAAGATAATACATTTAGAAAAGATGTTTTACCTGTTGCTGATCCACCAGCTATTAAAGCACTACATCCATAATCTATTGTCATCCATAAAAATGCTAATGTCTTGATATCTATTGTATTAAAGTTTAGAAGATGGGCTGGCGTAAATGGTTCTGCAGAGAATTTTCTAATTGTAAAATTAGATCCTCTTCTTGCTATATCTGTTGCCAAAGTTCCTTGTATTCTGGATCCGTCTGGTAAAGTTCCACTCAATAAAGGATCTGTTACTGATATTGATTGCCCACATATTTGAGCCAGACGAACCAAATAATCATCTAATTCTTCTGGATTGTTAAAAGAAATGTTTGTTTGAATTGAACCTAGTTTAGGATCTCTATGAAAAACATAAATTGGAATATTTATACCATCACAACTTATTTCTTCAATTCGAGAATCATGCATTAAAGGATCTATTGCACCCAATCCCAAAAAGTCTCTGTTGATATAATAATCTAAAATTTGTTTTTCGTTTTCAGTTAGTTTTATTCCAAAATAATCTAATAATTCAAAAATTTGTTTTTTTAAATAATCTTTTGCTTCTCCTTTTTTCAATCTTGTTAAATCCACATCTAATTTTTCTTCTATTAATTCTTTTAATCTATTAAAAAGTTTTTTTAATCTAGGAGAGATTTCTGGTTGTACTAAATTATATCTATAACAATTTTTTTGTGAATCCCAAAAGATTTTAGTATAAGATAAAATTTTTTCATTTTTTTTTGGTTTTGTTGGCATTAAAGGATATGTTGCTTGAAAATATTCTTTTTCTTCTTCTTGTTTTATTCCTAGTAGGCCAACTCTTTTTGTTCTAAAATCTGGAATTTCTATTCCTTCTAATTTTTCTTTTTCTATTTTTTTCTTCTTTTCATGTTCTCTTATATCCACTGTTCCAAAAACTTCTAAAGGACCAGTAACACTTGTTTGTGTTTCCTTTTTTTCTTTTTTCGAGAGATTTTGATAACCTCTAACTAAACTTCTGAAAACAGATACCCCAGACATTTATTTTACCTCAATTATATTATCTATATTATTAATTTTGATTTCTATTCTTTTATTTTCACTTTTTGTTTCTCCTATTAAACTAAAGGTTTCATTTAAATTAAATATTGTTCCTTGATTAGAAAAAAGTTTTCTAGAATATAGAGTTGTGTTTAAACCATCTTCTGCTTTTATTTTATAGTAATATCCACCTATTTGTGATGGAATTTTATCTCTTATAAGAATCGTATCACAGTTCTTGCAGCTATTTGCCATAACTATATCTGTAGAAATTTGTTTGTTTATTAAATCTGTTGTTGATTCTCCTATTTGCTCATTCAAGTATGAATTCTGATTATAAAAGTAATAACTTATTGTAGCAAACAGACTAAAAGAAATACCAAAGAAAAGAATAAATTCTATTATAAAACTTTGACCTTTGCTCATTAAATTATAATATTAATTTCTGTAATTGTTAAATCTTGTGATGTAGTTGTTCCTAGCCTTTGTATTCTCATAAATCCTGTGTTTGTTGTCTTTACTGTTTCGTCTGTTGTTTTTAAAGAAATCTTATAAAGATTATTAGTTGATGGATCTTTCAATTGTCTATACCATAATTTATACCATATTTTTATTGTATTACCATCTTGCTCTGCTTTTCCAAATATAACTGATGGCGTATCCAAACCTAAAGTTCCTGTTTCATTTAGATTTGGTGTATTTAGTGGAATCCAGTCTCCTTCTGCTATATTAGAGACTTTACTCTCGAAATTGAAAACAATTGTATTATCATCAGGAGAAACAGTTAATGTTCCAGGGACCTCTAGTGATAATGACTCTTCCCCTCCATTTTTAGCAATAGTTCTTATTGTTTCATCCATATTTTGAAAAAAATAATAAACATCATCCAAGCTTTTCATATCTTTTCTTTTTTGGATCATTGTGTTTGCCCAAGGAAGAACAGTTGCTGTTGCGCCTATAATTAAGCCTATAATAATTATTACTGATACTACTTGTTGTTGTCCTTTCATACTAAGACACCTCTTAACAATAAACTGTTTGAGGTACTGAATTGCTTGGTCCTACAACTACTATTTGAATTGTGCCACTATATCCAGCAGTTTTTGTATAGCTACAAACAGAACTGCTATGTGGTGTTATAGTTTCTGGGGTACATTCGAATGTTGGTGCTGCCGGAGCTCCAGTGCCATCATCTACTGTCCATCTAAGATCTAATGTTGAATTTATATCAGCAGTTCCATCATTTGAAATTACTAATGTTAATGTTTCTTTATCTTGAGAACATGTAGCAGATAATACTGTTATTGTTTTTTGTATTTTACCAGTTAACATTCCAGATACATACATATATGCTGTTCCTGCCAGAGCTATAGTTATAAGTAGTAAAAGTATAGTTGCTATAATTGCAGATATTCCTTTCATTTTTTATATCACCTAAAATGGTTTTTTAATTGGCCTTTGTATAGGTCTCGTTTGTGGTGGTCTTGGTGGCATTCCTGGAAGCGCTACTGGTGGTCTTGCTGGTCTTAATCTTTTACTTACTGTATCTAATAATTCTAGCATAGCATCATTTTTTTCTGATGCTCCTTTGTTTGCTTTTACTAATTCATCAAGTTTATTTAAAAGTGGTGCCATTGATTCCATTGACATTTGTCTTTGTTCTTGATGACCAGATGCTTTTACAAAATTTATTAGTTCTTTTAAGTTCATGACCAATTCATCAATCTTTGCTGGTAATTTTGATATTTCTATTCTTAGTGCATCATTTGATTTTGCTAATTGATCAACTATCAATTGATTCATTCTTACTATTTCAACTACATCTTTGAAAACTGATCCTGATTCTGGGACTGATAAATCCTCTACCCTTTCAAGTCGTTTTTCTAGTCGTCTTATTGGGGACATTGGGATTAATTCATAATCGCTTTCTTTTATTTCTACTTCATCTTTATTTCCCATTTGTTCACCTAAAGATAATTCTATTCTTATGTATAAATTATTTCTTTTTTTGCTATTAAAACTTTAGAAAAAGAATAAAAAAATTAATAGCCAGGTGGCATTCCCATTCCTGGTTGTTGTGGCATTGCTCCTTTTGATAGTTTAGCTGCTGAAACTATATCATCAATTTTCAATATCATTTCTGCTGCATCTGCTGCTGATTTTAATGCTTGTGTTTTTATTTTCAATGGTTCTATAACACCTTTAGAAATCATATCTATGGTTCCACTTTCGAATATATTTACACCACTATTTAGTTTTTTCTTTTCATGGTCTGATCTTAATTTTACTAAAATGTCTATTGGGTCTAAACCAGCATTTTCTGCCAAACTTCTTGGTATTACTTCTAATGCATCAGCAAATGCATTTATTGCTAATTGTTCTCTTCCTGAAAATCCTTCAGCATATTTTCTCAATTCTTTTGCAACTTCTATTTCTGGTGCCCCTCCACCAGGAACTATTTTTCCAATTTCTATTGCTGATGACACTGAACCTATTGCATCTTCTATTGCTCTGTCAACTTCGTCAACAACATGCTCTGTTCCTCCTCTTACTAGAATTGTTACTGCTTTTGGATTTTTACAGTCTCTTACAAAAATCATTCTTTCATCAGAAATTTTTCTTTCCTCTACTTTTTTGGCATATCCAAGATCTGATTTTGTTAAGTCTTCTAAATTCGTGATTATTTTTGCTCCTGTTGCTTTTGCTAATTTTTCCATATCAGATTTTTTTACTCTTCTTGTTGATAATATTCCTTTTTTTGCTAGATAGTGTTGTGCAATATCATCAATTCCTTTTTGACAAAATAAAGCATTAGCACCTGAAGTAATTACTTTTTCAACCATTTTCTTTAGCATTCCTTCTTCTTGCTCTAAAAATGATTGCATTTGCTCTGGACTTGTGATTTGTATTTTTGCATCAGTTTCTGTTGATTTAACTTCCAAAGCTGCATCTAAAAGAGCTATTTTTGCATTATCTATTCTTTTTGGCATTCCGGGATGAACTACCTCTTTATCTATAACTAGACCCTTAATAAGTTCTGTATCTTCTGAAGAGCCACCATGCTTTTTTTCTCTTTTAATGTTTTCTGTATCTATAATATATTTTCCATTATCTTTTTCTGCAACTTGTTTTATTGCATTTACAACTAAATCAGCTAATGCTACTCCATAACCTGATGCTGCTGATTTACCACTCATGCTTGTGATTGCGACTTTTCTAAGTTTTTCAGTATCTTTGATATCTATAGGTGTTGAAAATTTATCAAGAATTTGTAATCCTTTTTCTTTAGCTAAATTATAACCTCTTATAATAACAGTAGGATGTACGTTTTGTTCTAATAATTCGTTTGCTTTTCTTAATAATTCACCTGCTATTACAACTGCTGTTGTTGTTCCATCACCAACTTCTTCATTTTGTGTTTTTGCTACTTCTACCATCATTTTAGCAGATGGATGCTCAATTTCCATTTGATCAAGAATTGTAACACCATCGTTTGTAATGACTATATCTCCCATTCCGTCTACTAACATTTTGTCCATTCCTTTTGGACCTAATGTTGTTCTTAGAATATCAGCAACTGCTTTAGCAGCAGCAATATTATTTTCTTGGGCACCTTTACCCCTAGTTCTTAGTGTACCTTCTGGTAACACTAAAATAGGTTGACCTTGCATTTGATTCATATTTACCATATTTTAACACCTCGTAAGAATTCAATATAAGTATATATTAAAAGTATTTAAATATTTTGATTTAATTTGTTTTATATTATTCTTTTTATATTTTTGATTGGTCTTCTGAGTGTATCTAAACTCAACCCTTCTTTCATCGCAGCTAAAATTCCTGCTGCTTCCAAATAATTATCTACTATAATAACACTTTTGAATTTCATTTTGTCATTTGTTACTTTTAGTTTTGTTTTATTTTCTTTTACAGCTATAATTGGTATATTTTTCTTTTCAGCAACTAACATAGGAATTCCACCTAAACTAGAGGCAGGAACAACTAATGCTGATATATCATCTATAGTAATATCATTATCTTCTACTTCTTTAATTTCTATTGGTTTTGGTGCTTTATGCAATCCTTGTAAAACACAACCCAAATATGCATCTGTAATCGCATCTGGAGCTGATCTTGGATCTGCTATACCACGATTCAACATTTGCTTTGACTCATAATAAGACAATATAGGAGCATGAGCAGATTGTATATTAAATACTTTTCCTATTGTATGAGAAATTAATGCTTCAACACCACCATAAGGATTTGCTCCTTTGCTTTTGAAATATAAATCCAAATCTTTTTTTGTTACATTTACTTTTGTAGCAATTGCTATTGCATCTGCTCCTTTAGCTATAAGTTCTTTAGCTGGTTCTAGAAATATATTAACATCTTTTATTTTGCCAATAAATGATCCTGTTTTTGTTTTGACTGCAGTTCCATTAACTGGTTTTTTTGTAAACGTATATCCTATTATTTTTATTCCTTTATTTGATCTGATTGCCTCGATTGTGTTAATAGCAAGATCTATTGGTTTTTTCTCAGGTAATTTATCTAAAATAACTCCTATTTTATTTGATTTTACAGGTCTTAGTCCAATATTTCCTAAAAATAATTGATCTAATAAAAATCCTTCAACATATAGAATATTTTCTCTTGCACAATTTAGCAAAACTCCATTCACAACATTAGGATGAGTTATAAGACAATCACATACACTCGCCATTAGATTTGTAACTGGAGTTGCATCTCCGACATATCCACCTATTTCTGCACCAATTCCTGTTGGAACTATATTTACTGCTATAAAATCTTTTTTCATTTTTTCACTCTGATTTTTTTCAAATTCAATATATTGGCTTCGACTATAATTTTATTTCTGTCTGCTTTAGAAATCGACCATCTTAGTGCATATTGATTTTTAGTTAGATTTTGTTTGAAATATCTAAGAATAGTGTCTATAAGAGATTTTTTCCTGTTCCTTTTTATTTTAAATCTTTTAGTTGTTATCATTTCATTATTTGATTTCTTGAATCGAGTAAACATAATAACTAATTAATTTTAGGAAATTTTAAATAAAAACAATATATTTTAATTTAAGTATCTTTTATTATAAGGTAAGAAATGGGACGGTAGCTCAGCCAGGTTAGAACGTTTTCGCGTGCTGAAAGCGCTAGTCTTATAAGGCAACTTGGCGTAAAAACTAGTGGTCCCCGGTTCAAATCCGGGTCGTCCCACTTTATTGTGATAATATGCAATTTACAAAAAGTATAGTATTTTATTTGATTATGTTAAACTTTTTTGTATTTTTTATAGAGGCTTTTGTTCCAATTGATTCTATCAGAATATTAGGACTAGTCCCAGAAAGTGCTATCTATCATGGAATGGTATGGCAATTTGTAACCTTTTTGTTTGTTCATGGAAGTTTCATGCACATATTTCTAAATATGTTTGTACTTTTTATGTTTGGCCCTACAATTGAAATGGAATTTGGTAGAAAGAAATTCTTAATATTTTATATAATATGTGGAATTGGATCAGCATTACTTCATATATTTTTAGCATCTGCTTATCCAGCATTAACAAATCCAGAAAATATTGCAGCTGCTATGACCACACCTTTAATCGGTGCCTCAGGTGCTGTAATGGGAATTTTAACTGCATTTGCAATAAAGTTTCCAAAAAGAATTATTTTCTTTAATTTTATACCAATGCCTGCTATAGCATTTTTAATTATATACGGAGCTATAGAACTTTTATCAGGAATATCTGGTATAGAAACTGGAGTAGCACATTTCGGGCATTTGGGAGGAATGTTGGCAGCAATTATTTTGTTGTTTGTATTTAAGTTTAAAGAACGTAAAAAAATAGATTTTATTTGGGAACGTCTATGAAAGAAAAAGAATATGAATTCTGGCTTGACGAAATAGCTAGAAAAATAATTGAAAAATTTCCTAAAGAAAAGACTATTCATTTAAATGGTGGTCTATCTATAAGAGGTCCTCAGCATATCGGAAGATTTAGAAGTGAAATATTAATTCAAGATAGTGTTAAAAAAATCATAGAACAAAAATACAAAAGAAAGGTTATACAATATCTAACTCTTTATGATATGGACGGCCAGAAAATAAAAGGAGTTAAAAAAGGATTTCCTAATGATAAAGAAAAACAACAAAAATATCTTGGTGTTAGTTTATTCAATATTCCAGATCCATTTGGTTGTTGTAAAAATTGGCAAGAACATTTCTGGAAAGATTTTGGTGAATATTTCAAAAATTTTGATCTCGATATAAAAATTGTAAAAACATCTGAGTTTTATAAAATGCCTGAAACAAAGAAAATAGTAAAATCAATTTTAAAGAACAGAAAAAAAGTTGTAGAACTTGTTAATAGATTTAGAGCAAGAAGTCCTTGGCCAAAAGATTATATTCCTGTAAATCCAATTTGTGAAAAATGTTTGAGTATTAATGACACTGATGCTACTGGTTTTGACTTAGAAAAATATACTGTAGATTATGTTTGTAATAAATGTGGTCATAAAGGAACAACAAGTCTTGAAAATGCAAAATTGAATTGGAGATTAGAATGGATAGCAATCTGGAAAGTATTAGATATAGAGTTTGAACCATATGGAAAAGACCATGCTGCAGCTGGTGGATCAAGAGAAACTTGTGGGATATTTTCGAAAGAATTATTGGATAGAGAACCTCCTTATGGTATATGGTGTGAATGGGTTAGTCTAAAAATGAAAGGAAAGGATTTAGGTCAAATGACTGCATCTGGATTTGTTGGTATAACACCAAAACAATGGTTAGAATTTGCTTATCCAGAAATTCTAAAATATATGTATATTGGAACAAGACCTCATACCGCAATGACAATTGATTTGGATAAGATATCAAATTATTATGATGATTATTACAAAGCTGAAAAAGTTTATTTCAATAAAGAAAATTTGAACACAAAAAGAGAAGAACACAATATAAAAAGAGCATTTGAGTTGTCCCAAATTGGTTCTGTTAAAAAATCTAAAATTCAATTAAATTATGAATTTTTATCACAAATAACTCAGATAATAAAAGGACAAAATAAAACAGAAAGAACCATAGAATTATTAAAAAAATTAAAACAACTTGATCATGATCCAGACAGATCTGAAAGAGAAAAAATTGAAAAATTACTTAATTATACAAATAATTGGATTAAAGAATATACTTCGGATAGTTTCAAGATAGAATTTTTAGAAACAGTTCCTGATGACATAATTAATGAACTTACAAAAGAACAGAAAGATGCGTTAGGTAAATTTGCTGAATTCTTGAAAGAAGATAGAAAAGAAGAAGAAGTAGTAAATGAAATGAAAAAAATTACAAAAGAAATAAATATAAGACCAGAAAAGTTTTTTAATGCTGCTTATTTAGTTTTATTTGGAAAACCACAAGGACCTAGATTAGTTCCACTTATTCAAAGTTTAGATAAAGATTTTGTTGTAAAGAGGTTTTTATTAGAAACTTAATTGATTTCCAATAGAAAATTTCTTTGATAAACCAGCTTCAACTTCTAAAATATATTTACATTTTTTCTTTGGATAATATAATTTCCATGTTTTAGGATCAAATGACATTGGTTTAGCATTTTCTATTATATCAACTATTTTCTTATTTTTGTCTATGAAAACTAAATCAATTGGAAATTTCATAAATAACATCCATATTTTATGATAATCTTGCATCCAGAATTTTAATAATAATCTTCCTTTTTTCTTGAACATAAGCCCTTTGGATTTTGATAGAAATGAATCTGCTAAAATAACATTTTTTATATCTGTATTTTTTGTTCTATTCTTTACTATCATAATGCTTAAAATTTATTTTTGAATTAATAATATCTAACTATGGAACTAATAAAAAATGAAAAAGTATTATCTCCAGAATATTTGCCAGAGATATTGCCACACAGAGAAACACAAATACAACAGATAGCAGATAATCTAAAGCCTGCTGCATCTGATAGAACTCCTCAGAATATGTTTATATATGGTGGTTCAGGAATAGGCAAGACTGCTTGTATAAAATATGTTTTCAGGCAATTTGAAGAATTTTCTGATAAAATAAAAACAATATACATCAACACTTGGGATTATAACACATCTGCTGCACTTATAACGAAAATAATCATAAGTTTAGGATATCCAATGCCAAGGCGTGGATTTTCAAAAGATGAGATAATTGAAAAATTAATAGAACTTCTGAAGAAAAACAAAGGGCTTATAATATGTTTAGATGAAGTTGACCAATTAGTAAAAAAAGACCAGAAAGCACTTTATGATTTATTAAGATTAAACCAATATATTGACACTCCAATTGGATTAGTTTTTATATCAAACCATCATGATATTTTTATTAATGTTGAACCAAGGATCAAAAGTAGTTTGGATATAGAAGAAATAGAATTTAAGTCTTATAGCTTGGAAGAAATGAAAGATATTATATCTGAAAGAATCAAAGATGCGTTCTCTTTTGCTGAGAATGGTGTTGCTCTTTTAGTTGCTAATTATGCCACGAATAAAGGTGATGTTAGAGCTGGGTTGGAACTTTTAAGAAAATCTGCTAGATTAGCTGAAGATGACGAAAAATTAAGAATCAAACATGTAAAAGAAATTTTGAAAAATATTTCTGGAAATGTTAAAGAAAAAATAATAAAATCAAAATTAGATGATGCTGAAAAAAATATATTAGATATTTTGAAAAATGAGAAAGATGTTACATCAATAGAACTGAATGAAAAATATAATGATATGTTTGGAGAAATAAGTCAACCTACTTTTAGAAAATATATTAAACATTTAGAAGATCTGAAATTGATAGAAATTAAGAATTCTAGAGAAAATACAAGAGGAAATAAATTTTTTATAAAATTGTTTGAAAAGCTATAATTTATAAATACATATAATAATATCGTATTTTAGTTAGAAAAGCGAGGTGGAGCAGCCTGGAGTGCTCGCAGGGCTCATAACCCTGAGGCCGGTGGTTCAAATCCACTCCTCGCTATTTTGATTTTAGCAAGGATTTGGGATATATTTTTTTATTGAATTTATTATTGAATTCTTTAAACGTTCATATTTGAGTCTAAGAGAATTTGGTGAATAAAGATTAATTTTTCCATTTTTAATGCAAATATATCCAATGACCTTTCCATCTCCTAGATTTAAATCATATGACTGTCTTTGAGATAATATTTCCATTTCTTCTCTGGGCGTCAAAACAGTGCCAGGTGTTAATCTTTTATTTTCTGGTCGTTCAAATCCAAGTGGAGGTAAATCTAAAAAAAGTTCTTGATCCATAGCATCATTCAATGCATTCGAAAAAGGCATATAATCATCTTCCTAATATAATTTTTTAATTTAAATTATCTTAAGCCTTTTGTTTACCAATCCCTAGAAAATCAAAAGCTGTTTTAACTAAATATTCTACAGGATCATTGTTAACTTCAGAAATATTATATTTAATTCCATATTTTCTACAAGCATTTCTCAATTCTTCATCATTTATTAAATTTAAATTATATCTTTCGCCTATTTTTAGAGCATTTTCAGAATAGCGTGAATTTGTAACAACTGAACCATCTTTTTGTCCTAAGTCGTCTAAGGCTAAAAGAAAATTTGACACATCTGCTTTTCCAACATAACTATTCGTTCTGAGTTTACATTCAATAAAATACGTTTCTTTTTTTCTCCATGATTTTTTCTTTGCTATCACATCTATTTGATGTATAGATCCACTTTTTCCTTCTAATATTATATCTTGTTCTGTATCAAAGCCCATTTTCCTATATAATTCAGCAGTAAGATTTTCTAATATATCTCCATTTTTCATTTTTGAATCAACCCTTTTTCAAATCTCCTTACAATTCCGTCTGTCATTTTTGTTTCAAGAGATTCAACAGTTTTATCAAAATAATGCTTGCCAATAATTCCAAATCCAGCTCCTAGCAAAAGAAGTAATAAATCATTAGCATATCCATTGTCTTTTTTAGATTTGGGTTCTAAAAGTTCCAAGTATTGATCTATTGATCTGAGAAAACTATCTTTGTAATAACTGTTTATATCAGCATAAACAATTTCCTTTTTCAATTCATATAATTCTTTTATTCTTTGTTTTTTATCTTCAGAGTTTTCGTTAAAATATTCAGCTGTTTTTTCTGTGATGTCTAGACTAACCAATCTTGATTCATATTGCATGATTTTTTCGAATATGTTGTCAATGTCTATCACCATAATTTGATTGCATCTTTAATTTTATTTTTCAAAAGTTTTCCAAGATAATTTTGTATGACATTTTCTGTTATATTATATTCTCCGCTTTCGCCTTTTCCAACTTCTTTTAATGCAATTGAAATTATATCAACTGTTCTGTCCCAAGGAACAGATCTAAACATATTGAAAAATTGCTTGTATTTTTCTGGTAATATATTTTCTATTTTATCAACACTGTCTATATCATATCTCCTTAAAAGTTCTGCTGCACCAGCTTCAATGATTTTCATATCATAGTCTTGCCCATCATCTGCATTTTTTGTATAGTTATTGAAAGCACCTTCGAATGCTTCAGCTGATTTTTTAATTCCATAAATAATTCCAAGTACATTACCAATTGGATTCTCTTCCATTCTGCCTCACTCTTTTTTCTTTTTTTGTTTCATTACTTTCTCAACACTTTTTTCTACTTTGTATCCGATTTTATCTGGTAGTTTTTCTAGTGCTGTGCATAATCTTGCATAATCTACAGCCTGTTGTATTGGTGTGTCTTGTGCAGGAACTGGATTTTGTTCATATAATTTTTTTGCAATGTTTTCACCTACTCTTTCTGACATTCCATCGACTTTTTTATTGACATATCCTTTTATTTTGTCACCACCAAAAATACCTAAGAGAAAACCAATACCACCAGAGATAAAATCTCTCTTTTTTGGAACGTATGTTTCAAATTCTGACATTTTTTACACCTCCATTTTATTTTCTAAAAAAATCTTTGATCGTGTTTTTGAATTTTACAGTAAGAATCACTCCAGCAAAGAATCCTATAGCGGCTAATTGTGACCCAGTACTATACCCATTATGTAACGAGTCTGCAGCAACATCTGATATCCTGTCTCCAATAGAATATGCACTACTTTCTAATCCAACCAGATATGGTACTTGCGATCCTATTTCTTTAACTATTCCACCAATGTTTCCTCCTATATAGCCTAGTCCAGATCCAAGACATCCTCCGGCAAAAGGAAGAAATCCCCAGTATTGTGTTATAGATTTTTTTATTCCATTATCTCTATTATTTTTATATATTTCTCCTCCCAATTTCTTCACCTCCAAACTCAAAGAGTTGTTTGGAAAAATCTGAAAATTTTCTATCAATTTCTTCTATCATAAGAAATAGCTCGATTTAAAATGTGCTTATAAATTTGGAACCTTATTTGGATGTTAATAGAAGCAAGTTTACTACTTTGAGCGGTTATAAAGAAAACTCATTTAAAATTGTAAAAGAAATAAATAGTATGAAAAAAGAACAGGTTGCAGCAATATTATATACAATATTGGGTTGCGTTGTTGGATATATATCATACTATCTAAAAAGCACTAGTATGATTTTCCTTTTGGTTTTTGGAATCTATTTTTGCACTTTGATTCCAATCACAAAAAAAGTAACAACAAAAAAGCTTGGAATATGGATATTATCAAATACTTTTATGACTTATATTCTTGTTTGGCTAATTGTTTATATCTTACTAAGCAACGCCCTCTAGTTGAGCTATATGAAGACACGAATAACCCGTCTAACTGTACAAGGATTTAAATCATTCAGAAAAAAAATATCCATACCAATCTTTCCAGGATTTAATATTTTCTGCGGACCAAATGGAGTTGGAAAGAGCAATATACTTGATGCAATCTCTTTTGTTACAGGAAGTGCATCAACTAAATCAATGAGGGCCGGTAGACTATATGAATTAATTTATCATGGACATAAATCAATTCCTCAATCAGATTATGCATCTGTTACATTATGGCTAGATAATTCTGATAATTTGTTTAATATGGATATGCCAGAAATTTCAGTAAAAAGAAAAGTCAACAAAAAAGGAGTAAGTACATATAAAATAAATGGAAAAACTACAACAAGAGAAAAAGTTCTAGAATTTTTATCATCAGCCAGAATTTATCCTGATGGATTTAACATAATCATGCAGGGTGATATTACTCAAGTAATAAAAATGACTCCTCAAGAAAGAAGGGAAATTATAGATGAGATTTCTGGAATAAGCCAATATAATGATAAAAAAGAAAAGGCGCAAAAAGATCTTTATAAAGTCGGAGAAAAATTAAAAGAAGTTGAAATTATTTTAACAGAAAGATTAGAAAGACTTCAACAATTAGAAACAGATAGAAATACTGCCTTAAGATTCAAAGAGTTAACTGCTAAATTAGAAAAATTAGAAGCGTCTCTTGCCCATAAAAAATTTTCAACTGAAGAAGAAAGATTCAAATCAACTGGACAAGAAATAGAAAATTCTGAAGAGAAAATAAAAGAGCTTGAAGGAGATATAACAAAACTTGAGAAAGACATAGAAAATTTAGAAAAAGAAAGAGAGGGGATGATAGAAAATATATTCATGAAATCAAAAGAAGCTGGAATAAAAGAAGAGATAGAAGAGATAAAAAATAAAATAATAAGAAATAAGGATAAAATAGAATCCAATCAAAGAGAAATGGAAAGATTGGATAATGTAATCGATAAATTGAAGTTAATATCAGATACTGGTTTTTCATTTAAGAGAAGTGTTAAAGAAATTTTAGGATTGAAAAAATCTGGAATATTTGGAACAGTAAAAGATTTAATTAAAGTTCCTAAAAATATTGAAACTGCAGTTGATAGTTCTGCTGGATTTAGACTACAAAATATAATTGTTGATAGATCTCAGACTGCAATTGATTGTATTAATTTCTTGAAAGCACAAAAGATTGGAAGAGCAACTCTACTTCCATTAAATAAGATTAGAAAAAGAGAATTAACTTTTGAACAAAAAAAATTATTGAAAACCCCTGGAGTTGTTGGTTTATTATCTGATTTGATAAACTATGATTTAAAATATTCTAATGCAATAAAACACATTTTTGGAGATACAGTAGTTGTTGAAAATCTTGGTATAGCAAGAGATTTAGGAATTGGAAGAATGAGAATGGTAACATTAGATGGTGATTTATCTGAAAAATCTGGAGCAATGATTGGTGGATTTTATACGAAAAAAACTGAATTTTCTTCTGCTGAAATAGATTCATATGAACAAAGCAAAAAAGATCTTGAAGAAGAAATTAATTTCATGAGAATAGAAGTTGGTCAATTAAATCAAAAATTAGATAAGTTAAGAGAAGGTGAAGAAGAAAGTGGTAAAGAAGTTTTAGATTTAGAAAAAGAAAGAAAGAAATTTGATGAAGATCTTGAACAAATGAAAATTAATAGAAATGAATTTTTTGAAGAAAGAATGAAATTACAAAGTAGAATTAATAGATTAAATATAAAAGCTGCAAGAACCGAAGCTGAAATGGCAAACTGGAAAATTGAAGTTGACAAACATAAAAAAACAGAATATATAGATGAAGACCCAGAAAAAATGGAAGAAGAAATGCAATTAATAAAAAATACATTAACTTCTTTTGGTTTAATAAATATGAAAGCAATCGGAGAATATGATGAATTTAAAGTAGAGTTTGATAAATTAAAATCAAAATATGATAAAATAAGTGATGAGAAAAGTTCTGTTGAAAATATGATGAATAAAATAGAGGAAAAAAGAAGAGATGTATTTTATACTTGTTTAAGAGTAATTAATAAAAATTTCAAAGAAGTTTTCAGGGAAATGACAAGTGGAAGTGCATCAATAGAACTTGAAAATCCAGTAGACATAGAAACTGGTTTATTGATTCAAGCAACTCCTGGTGGAAAAAATCTATTAAATATTGACGCAATGTCTGGTGGTGAAAAAGCATTAACTGCTTTGGCATTTTTGTTTGCTGTTCAAAAACATAAGCCAGCTCCATTTTATATATTAGATGAAGTTGATGCAGCATTGGATAAAGTAAATTCAAAAAAGGTTGCGAATATGCTAAAGAAATTTTCAGAACAAGAACAGTTTATAGTTATTACACATAATGATTACACAATAAAACAAGGTAATAGAATATATGGTATGTCTTTAGAAAATGGAGAATCAAAAATATTAGGATTGGAATTACCGAATACAACGGTGAATTAAATGCAAGAAGAAAATTTATTAAAAATGATAATAGAAAAACAATCATGGGAAGATATGATTTATTCTATTGTTAATTTAGAAAATCTTGATCCTTGGGACATTGATATAACAAAACTTACTGATTCTTTTTTAAAATATATAGAAAAATTAAAACTTCTTGATTTTAGAATTCCTGCAAAAGTTGTAGTGGTAGCTGCTATACTTTTGAAATTAAAATGTGAAATATTTTCTCCGTTTGAAAAATCTACTGGTTCAGGATTTTATGGACAAGAGTTTGATGAAGAACTAGCAAGACTAAAAGAACAAACTGCTAATCTTGATTTACAAAGTCCTATAAAAAGAAGACCAAAAAGAAAAGTTACTTTAGATGAATTAGTAGACGCATTAAGCAAAGCAATGAGAGTAAAAGAAAAAAAAGAAACAATAAGAAATAGACTAGGAAGAAAACTAAGAAATAATTTGGCAACAGATGAGATAGATATTGAAATCAGAATAAATAATCTTATGTCAGAAATAGATTCGTTTTTATTAAAATTAAAATCTGAAAAAGTTGGATTTTCTAAAATAGTACACGAATGGGAAAGAGAAAATATAATTGGAAATTTTTTGCCTTTATTATATTTAGCAAGTAGAGGAAAAGTTAGAACTGAACAAAAAGAATTTTTTAATGAAATTTATATACAGAAAAAGGCTTAAATTTTTTCAAGATACAATTCTCTAGGCAAAATATTTTATTTTCTTAATTATTTTTTCAAATATAGGCTCAAACTTTTTATTCCAAACAACAGCTGGAGTTAAATTAACCAAAGCATTAACAAACTCTTTGTTATATGGAATTTTTCCAAGTAAGTGAATATTATTTTCTTTAGCAAATTTTTCAATTTTTTTACTAAATTCTTCATTTATATCAAACTTATTAATAACAAGTCCATAGGGAATCCTGAAATGCTCAACAACCTTTAAACCTTTTTTCAAATCACTTAAAGCACTTGGCGTTGGTTCAGTTACAGCAATCACAAAATCAGAACCATTAACAGAAGCAATAACAGGACAACCAATACCTGCTGCAGAATCGATAAGAATGATTTCTGCATTCTCTTTATGAGCAACTTCTTCTGCTTTATTTTTAATAAGAATAATAATTTTGCCAGAGCCAGATTCACCTATTTTTAGCTGTCCAGTAATTATGTTAAAACCATATTTGGATTTGACCTGACCAATTTTTCCATTCTCAACTTTAACAAGCTTAATGGCATTAACAGGACAAATCAGTTTACAGGAACCACAACCCTCGCACAGCAACTTATTAAATATAGGCTGTTTTTTTTCGTTATCCCAAGAAATAGCACCAAATTTACAAATGTTTCGGCACTTTCCACAATGGATGCACTTTTTTTCTATTAATTCTGCTTTATAGCTAGTTTCAACAGGATTCCATTGATAATCTTTATCTTTTACTCCAAGGCAAAGACCAAGATCAGGAGCATCAACATCACAATCAACAGCAACAATTTTCTTAGTTCGAGATAATAGCACTGCTAAAGAAGAGCACATAGTGCTTTTTCCTGTTCCTCCTTTGCCTGAAAGTATGGTTATTCTTTTCATTTTCTCCCCAAAAACTCTGCAATCTTCTCAATACTTTTGTGTTTTATAGGTTCTCCTTTTGAATAAGCCTTAACAATAGATTTTTCATAAGGAATTTCAGTGATTATTTCTGTATCATATTCTTCTGCAATCTTAAGTATAAGTTTTTTATCTCCTACAGTTGATTTATTAAGGACAATCTTAACAGGAACTTTTAAAATTTTTAATAATTCTAATATAAGTCTTAAATCGTGAGCGCCTAAGGGTGTTGGTTCTGTAACAGCTAATGCCAAATCACAACCGCTGACTGCAGAAATAACATCGCAATGAGTGCCTGCAGAAGTATCAATCAAAATAATATCATAATCCTTTTCTTTTGGCTCTGCAAATTTCTTAGCAGCATTAACAACAAATTCTGACAAAGACTCTCCTGGTTTTAAATCACTGGATATCAATTCAATATTATTTTTTTTACCTGAATAAATTGTTCCAATTGTTTTTTGGCTTTCACCAATACACTTAACAGGGCAAGCAATAGCACAAGCACCACAACCATTACACTGTTCTGGAATAAGAATCGGGTTTTTTCCTTTAACAGAAACAATCGCATTATTCATACAAACTTGGCTGCACCTACCACACTTAATACACTTGCTAAAATCAAAATCTGGAATCATTACATAAACATTTTTTTCCTTTTTACGTTCAATAGACAAGATTAGATGATCATTAGGGCAGTCAGCATCAAGATCCATTAACAAAACTTTTTTATTCTGAGAAAAATACGCTGCTAAAGCTGTGGCTACAACACTTTTACCTGTTCCACCTTTTCCTCCAGTTATTGCAATTCTCATTTTTAGCAATTTTCATTTTTAAAATGTTAAATTCTTACTCCCTAATCTTTTTAACCATAGTTCCAAATATTTTCTTTTCATTCTCATCCATTTCTTTTACTACTACTTCAATTTCTATATCTTTCTCTTTCTTTATGGTGTCTTTAACTATCTTAATCAAATCATCCTTAATTGGAACATGTAAAAAAGGCACAGTTAAAGTAACTATGACTTTAGTATCCTTCACTGTCACATCTCTAATCATCGCCAAATCAATTAGACTTATATTTAATTCTGGATGCATTGCATTTTTTAAGATACTTTTTATTTCTTTAGCAAAAACCATTTGTTCTTCTCCGTATTTTTTTATCTACCTGCGTCCATACTATCTCATTGTTTAGGTTCCATACCCATAGGACCTGTAGCTCCTGTCAATTTTGTTAGCTTTCCTTCAATATACAGCTGTACATTTTTTTTAACGGTTCCTTGAACTCCTTGATACATTTCAATTTCTAATTGTCTTAAAACACCAAAAGCCCTTGGTCCAAAATTAATTCCTATGACTGCATTAACACTTTCATTACCCACTATCTGAGCCGCGGTTATTCCTGCGCCGCCTCCTTGCATCATAGCAGTATTTTCAATTGCTCTTGCATTTTTTATTTCTTTTTTTTCAACTTCTACAATAAAAAAATAATGACATCTACCAAATCTTGTGTCAATTTCATTTTCTAAATTTTTTCCGGTTGAACTTATTGCTACTCTCATATTTTAACACCTCTTTCAATAATTAGACCTTGTATAATAGAACTTATAATCATTATTATAGTAAGCACGACTGTAAATTGAATTCCAAAATAATATATAATCATAGGAATCAATGGTGGCTTGATAGCTCTGTTATAAAGAAAAGTTGCAATAAATCCATTTTTTACTCCTTTATTTCTTAATTCTTTGAGTATAGGATACCACATATAAATTGGTCCTGTTGAAACCATTCCTCCAACTACTGCAATAATCCATTTTTTAATTCCAGCTTCTTCACCAATATATTTACTTATTCTTTGTGTTGTAACAAAATAATTAATTACTATCATCAATCCAAAAACAAGAATAAAAATCGGAATTATTTGTTTGAATATATTTGTTGTAAAATTTAAAGATTCTGATATTTTTCCTGGACTAATAAAAAATACTATTAGATAAAATATAACTACAGCTATCAAAAAATAATAACCTGTGTAACTTTGTTCGCTTTTTTTCATATTAATCCCAGTATGAAAACTGTTGTTATTGCAACTATAATGGAAAAGACAAAACTCAATAGATTTCTTATAATAGCAAATCTTTTACCCAGTATTAATGATTCTGCTGGTAACTGAACCATACCCACAGTAACCCATGCAACTATAAATGCAGTTACTGCTACAAGACTAATTCCTTGCTTTAGAAATTCTCCACCTAGGATATAACTTGTAACTGGATTTCCAGCCATAATACTTCCTAATCCACCACCTATAATAGAATCTAGAATTATATTTTTACCAAATAATCTTGCATAATATGTTTTTGGTATTATAGCATTGACTAAACTAATTAGCAAAATTACTCCAATTAATATTGGTAATAGTCTATAAATTGCTCTCCAAGATTTGATTATTGATTGTTTAAAATTCTGATTCATTGCTATCAGATATTATATTCGATTAAAGTTTTATTAAGTTTCAAATAGAAAAAAATAATCCATTCAAAATCCAATAAATATGTATGAGAGAAAGATGGGGAAAACTTGGATTTATTCTTGCGTCAATTGGTTCAGCGGTTGGTTTAGGTAATATATGGAGATTTCCTTATATAGTTGGAGAGAATGGCGGTGGTAGTTTTATTCTGGCTTATCTTATTACTGTTCTAATTTTTGGAATTCCTGTCATGCTTTTAGAAATCGGATCTGGAAAACATTTTCGTGGATCAATAATGACTGTATTCAAAAATATTAAAGAAAAAATTAAATGGCTGGCAATTCTACCTTTAGTAACTGGATTTGTTATTCTAGGATATTATCTTGTAGTAACTGGATGGTCATTGGCTTATTTTGTATTTTATCTATTCAGGAATTTTATTCAATTTAGTACTTTTTCATCAAGTAAACTTCCTTTATTTTTCTTTACTACTAGTCTTATTGCAACTGCTGTTATTGTAAAAGCTGGAATAAAAAAAGGGATAGAAAAATTCTGTAGATATACAGTTCCGTTTCTTTTTATTCTTATAATTATTTTATTAGCAAAAGCATTGACTTTGCCAAATGCTATAGAAGGAATAAAATTTTATATGAAACCAGATCTTGTGAGATTTATTACTCCAAAGACTTGGGTATTTGCTTGTGGCCAGGCATTATTTTCTTTGTCAGCTGGTTATGGTATTCTTATGACATATGGTAGTTATGTTTCGAAAAAAGAAGATATCTATAGATCAACAGGTCTGATTGCTGCAGCTGATACTTTAATTGCTTTGCTGGGTGCACTTTTAATATTCTCAATTGTTTTTTCATTTGGCGTTGACCCTGATCAGGGCCCAGGATTGGCTTTTATAACACTTCCGAAAATATTTGAAGCAATGAGTTATGGCTGGTTATTTGGAATCGCATTTTTCATGTTATTATTTTTTGCTGCTATCACATCATCAGTTTCTATGTTTGAATTAATTGTAAGAAATCTCACTGATGAATTAAAAGTAAGCAGAACTAGGTCAACTATATTTTCAACTTTAGGATTATTTGCAATCGGATCATTGGTAGTGTTTAGTATATTTTCCCTAGAATCTCTGGACTTCATTTTTGGAACTTTATTCATAAGTTTATCAGCAGCTATAACTTGTATAGTAATAGGTTGGTTTTGGAAACCTGAATTTTTAATGAGAGAAGTTGAAAAAGAAGAAAAATTAGATTACAGACATTTAACAATTAAGAATATATTTAATTTCATTATTGATTTTGTTAAATATTCTTTAATGATTTATTTGGTTAAATTTGTGATTCCAATTATATTGATTATTTTATTTTTCGTAGAATTATTAGGAATTTGATTATCTGAATTTTTTTGGTAATCTATTAGTTAATTCAGTTAAATTTTCTATCACATATTTTGCTCGATATTTTTTTAAATCTTCAACAAGATTATTTTTTCCAAGTAATTTTTTTGTTAATGGAATTGATATACCATCTATTGTTTTTGCATCTTTCATATGCAACGAACCTAAAGGTATTCTACAAAGTTTACCTGATGGTGTTTGTGATGGATCTATATTAATTGTATTTGGTTTTTTATCATGGCCACCAATGACCTCAAATTTAGTTTGTTTGTTTACTTCATCAGACCATCTTCCTGTGAAACTTGATTTTGGATCATGTTTTGAATATTGAAAATATTTTCCATAGAATGAGTTTGGTTCCTTTTTATCAAGAGAAATAATTACATGAAAAGAACTTCCAGTCCAATAAATGAATGGCTTTACATTTCCTAATAAATCATTTAGTTTTTTATCTTGTTCAATAGTTTCAACAAAAAGTCTTGTTGCTTCTTGAGACTGTTTTGGAGATATCTCTTTTCCTCTATCTAGATCAAAAAATATTCTATCTATTGATTTATTAACTCCTTCACAATTAGTTGCATAGAAAAAGTCTGCTAATTTTCTTGGAAAAAAATATTGCCAAATCTTTTTTTGTAAATCAGTTATATCTTTTTCAGCAAATGATAAATTTTCTTTTTTGCTTCTTATTTCTAAAAATTCAGGAGTGACTGCTTTTACTAATTCGTCTGCAGAAAGTGGTTCTAATTTTGATCCTCTTTTGATCAAGTATGGAATATTTCCAGACGGCAACCAAATCTTACTTGCTAATTCTCTGCCTTTTAGATATTTTTTAAGTTTTTCTCCAACAATTGCATAGAGTAAAAGAACATCAAGTTTTCCAAAAGGCTTAATTGGATCATCTATTTTTTTAGCAAAGTTTATTAATGATGTCATAAAAATTACTTTTTACATTTTATTAGGAACTTCAATTCCTAAAAGATTTAATCCATTTTCAATTACAATTCCTGTTGCTTTTGTTAGAGTTAATCTGAAATTTTTCTGTTTTGATTTTATAACTGGGCATGTATGATAAAATTCATTAAAAATTGTTGACAAGTCATAAATATAATTGCAAATATAATGTGGTCTATAATCATTTGATGCTTTTTCTACTATAGTTGGAAATTCAATTAATTTGTTTATTAATTTTTTCTCTTGTTTTGTTAGATTTTTATTCTCAAACTCTTGCTTCCATTTTTTAGCTTTTTTTAGAATACTATTCATTCTTACATTTGAATATTGTAAATAAGGTCCAGTATTTCCTTCTAGTTTTATTACTTCTTTTTTATTAAATAAAATATTTCTTTCTGGAGATATTTTCACTAATGCATATTTTAATGCACCAATAGCAATTTTTTCTGAAATTATATTTTTTTCTCTAACAGAAAGTTTCGGGTTATTTTTTTCAACTTTTTTATAAGCTAAATGTTTCAATTCATTTAGAAGATTATCTAATAAGACAACATTTCCTTTTCTGGCAGACATTTTTCCTTCTGGTAACATTACTAAACCATATGGTAAATGATAGCATTGCTTTGCTTTTTTGTAACCTAATAATTCTAACATTTTGAAAATTTGTTTTAGATACATTTTTTGTTCAGAACCAACTACATAAATTGATTTATCTATATTATATTCTTCAAATTTTTTGATTCCTAGTGCTAAATCTTTTGTGTAATAAAGTGCTGTTCCATCTGCTCTTAGAATTATAGTTGATGGTAATCCATGTTTTTCTAAATCTGCAACAATTGCACCGTCTTTTAATTTATGTGCTATTTTTTTCTTAAGGAGTTTTTTCACATATTCTTTTCCAGCTTTTTCAAATTCGCTTTCAAAAAAGTCAACATCAAATTTTATTTTTAATCTTCTATAAGTTTCATTCAATCCTTTGAGCGACCATTCTCTTAATTTTTTCCATGTTTTAATAATTTCTTTATCTTCTTCCTCACATTTTCTTAATATTTTTTTTGCCTCATCTTTTAGTTCTGGATTTTTATTTACTTCTTTTTCAAATCTTGAATATAAATTACCAACAAAATGATCTGGCTTTATATCTGGTTTCTTATTTTTTCCAAACATTTTATACATCAAGATTACTTTTGCTATATGCAATCCTGTATCTCCCTGATAATTTGCTCGTATTATTTTATAACCATCAAAATCTAGAATTTTTGAAAGACTATCTCCCAGGAAAGTATTTCTTGCATGACCAATATGCATTGGTTTGTTTGTATTTGGTTGAGAAAATTCTACCATTATTTTTTCTTTTTTCTTTTCAGAAAATCCATATTTTTCTTTTTGTTTCAAAATTGCTTTTAAAGTCAATTCAGCTAATTTTTCATAATCAAAAAAGAAATTGATATATCCGTTTTTTACTTCAATTTTCTTGATGGAAATTTTCTTTGATAATTTGATTTTTTTTGAAATATCTTCTGCTATTTGATTTGGAGGTTTTTTTAATTTTTTTGCTAATTTGAAACAAATGCCTGTTGAAAGATCACCAAAACTTGGTTGTGGTGGTTTTCTTAGCGTTTCTTGAATATTTTCCTGTTTAAGCAAATTTACTTTTTTCAAATCTTTTTCTAAATCTTGTTTTATTTTATCTAAAATGTTCATACTATCTAACAAAATACTTTTAAATCTGCAAATTTAACTATTTTTTGATGTTAAATATTAAGACACCATAAGTCTAATTCTAATTTTATTTAAACATCGGAGGAGTTTTTATGAAAAAAGTTATTGATATACAATCAAAAAAACAGAGCATCAATGAAATGATTAGACAAATGTCTGAAGCAGGGGGATTTTCTGCCAAGCATTTAGCAACAAGTGTTGATATAATTGAAGATATGATAAGAGACAAAGAGTGTTTAAAATTTTTATCATTTCCAGCATGTATTGTAGCAACCGGAACAAGAGGAATTATAAGAGATTGTGTTAAAGAAAAATATTTTGATGTTCTTGTAACAACATGTGGAACATTAGACCATGATTTGGCAAGAAGTTTCAAATATTATTATGAAGGAAAATTCTCAATGGATGATAGGGAATTGCATAGAAAAAATATTCATAGATTAGGTAATGTTCTTGTTCCAATGGAATCTTATGGAATCATAACTGAAAAAATAATGACAAAATTTCTAGAAAGAATCTATAAAGAAGGTAAAAAAGAACTGTCAACTTATGAGTTTTGTTGGGAACTTGGAAAGGAAATAAACAATAAAGACTCAATTTTATACTGGGCATACAAAAATAAAATCCCAGTTATAGTTCCTGGAATAACTGATGGTGCAGTTGGTTATCAATTATGGCAATTCTATCAAGACCATGATTTTAGAATTGATGTGTTGAAAGACGAAACGATGATGAGTGATTTGGTCTGGAAAGCAAAAAAATCTGGTGCAGTTTTAGTTGGTGGTGGAATTTCGAAACATCACACAATATGGTGGAATCAATTTAGAGATGGATTAGATTATGCAGTTTATTTGACAACAGCGGTCGAATGGGATGGTAGCTTATCAGGTGCAAGACCAAGAGAAGCAATTTCATGGAGCAAGATAAAAGAAAAAGCTAAAATGGTAACAGTAAATGGAGATGCGACAATATCATTGCCTCTTATAATTTCAGCATTAAAAGAAAGATTAAAAAATTAGGAATGAATTTCAACTATATCCTTATCTTTTAGTTTATGCTCTAATCCAACTTTTGTTCCTTTAACTTTAACAGAATCTCCCCAAACTCTTGCATATCTAAAATGTTCAAAAAAATCCTTATGTACTTCTTTAACTACATCCTCAACAGTAGAATCTTGCTTTACAACAATAGGTTTTTTTACTGGCTTTGCTCTTGGTGCTTTTGTGTAAACACGAATTAAATTCAGACTTTTCCAAAGTTGTTTTTTCAAATTATCTAAATTAATTTCTTTTTTAGAAATAATTTCTATTATTTTCTTTTTAATTCTATGTTCATCTAAAATTTTTTCTAATTCTTTTTTCTGTTTTTCTAAATTTTTTTCTCCGTCTAATAAAACTATAACAATATCACAGCCATGAACTATGCCAATTGTTTCTCCTGTAAAAGTTGATGGTATCTCTATTATCTGAATCCAAACATCCTCATATTGTGCCATGCCCATTTCTGGTCTTACTGTTGTGAACGGATATGTATCTATATCAACATCAATGTTTGTTAGTGCCTTTAACAAAACACTTTTTCCAGAATTTGTTAATCCTATTATACAAACTTGTCCTGCTCCTTCTTTTTTTATTGTAATTTTTTTTGATCCTTTTTTTGCTTCTTTTTGTGATTTTAATTTTGACAATCTTCTTCTTAATTGAGCAAGAACATTTTCTGCCCCTTTATGAGTTGGCAATTCTCTTATCATTTCTTCTAGATATTTTATTTTTTCTTCCTTGGTCTTAGCAGATTTGTATTTTTCTTCTGCCTTGAAATATTCAACAGTTGCGTTAAGTGGCATTTTGATCCTTTAAAAATTCTTTACATGCAATAATATGACTACAATCATTAAATTTTAATGAGAAAAATCTACAATCACATTCGAATTTCTTTTTTTGTTTGTCATAAATAACAGAATGCTTATCAGATTTGCCTTTTACTGTAAAGTGTATTCTTTTGTCTGTCTCTAATTCTTTTTTTACTTGATTATTTTTGAAAAGCCAATATCCTTTTCGTTTTGTTTTTATGTCTGCCATTATTCTTTATTTGTAGATGCAGATTTAATTTGTTTCTTATTTTGTTTCTTTCAGTTTTTCTTCTGCCTCTTTTTTTAATTGTATATTATACCGTTCTTGAATAATTTTTATCGCTTTTTCTGGATTTTCTATAGTCTTTTTATAGTGCTTGCCGCCTAATTCTTTAAGTTTAGTAAAGGAATCTCTAACTATGTCTGGTTCATTTTCATACAATGCTAGTGAACCAGCTTGCCAAAGATAGAATAATGTTTTTTTACTATCTTCATCCATATATTTTTTTGCTATAGTTAGTGATTCTTCAGCTGTCTCTTTAGTATTTCTTGGATCCGAAAGTATTGTTTTCATTTCATCATAAGGAAATTCATTTTCATAACATATTTGTTCTAATGTTATTATTGTTTTTTCTGGCTCAGTTTCTTCTGTCTCTTCTATTTCTTTTTTTTCTTTTCTAAAATATTTTCCTAAACTAAATTTTGACATGATATCTAGACAAATAAAGAAAGTTAAAAGATTTAAACTCTTCTAATTTATTGTAAAAACTATATAGCTTCTATTGTTGATGGTGGTTTATTGGTTATATTATAACTTACACTTACTACTTCTGGTACTTCACCAGTTATTCTTTTTGCTAATCTTCTAAGAGTTGTATAAGATAGTTTTGTTGGTTGTCCTTTTTTTGCATCTTTACTTTCCCAACATCTTACTTCTATATGTTCTCCATACTGTCTCTTATTATTTCTCATTCCAGTAACTTTGTCTTTATATAAAACAGCCAAATATTGAAATGCTCCTGAATTTTCTAATTCTTCTTCAACAATTTTTGTTGCATATCTTACAGTCTCAACTCTTTCTGGTGTAACTTCTCCAATGATTCTAGTTGCCAACGCAGGTCCTGGAAATGGTGGCCTATTATATATTTCTTCTGGCAAACCAAGTTCTTGTCCAACAACTCTTATTGCTGACTTTCTAAGTTGAGTTAAAGGTTCTATGACTTTATATCCATATTCTTTTACTGTATCGATTCCTAATTGTTCCAAAATATTATGTTGTCTTTTAATCCCTGCAACAGTCTCTTCTACGTCTGTATAATTTGTACCTTGGAAGAGATGTTTTGCATCACCTTCTATCACAATTTTACCGAAAACATCCTTGTAAAATGTTTCTGTAAAAGCTTTTCTTTTTTCTTCTGGATCTTCTATGCCTTTTAATGCATCAAAGATTTTATCTTTAGCGTCTATTATTTCTACATTAATACCTAAGTAATTAAATATTGATTTTACATATTCTGGTTCATTTTCTCTCATTAATCCAGTGTCAATGAAATATGTTTTAAGTCTATAACCTAAAGCTCTATGTGCCAATATAGTAACAACTGAAGAATCTACACCACCTGATAAAGCATTTGTAGCTTTTCCATTCCCCACAATTGATTTGATTTCGTCTGTTTTTTCTATTATAAATTTTCTAGGATATAGCTCTTCTAATTTTATTTCTGTTTCTTTAATCATAATATAAAGATTAAACAATAAAATTTATATTCCTAATCTTTTTATATATGAATAGAAAGATTTATTGATTTATCATTTCTTTATATTTAGGAAGTTGTTTGTCCACTAAACTAGGAGTAATATGTAATAACTGTTCTGTACTTTTTAAATCGATAATGTATGGGCTTGTTGTTCTCCAGTCTCTCTCAAATAAAACAAGATTAATTCCTGGCAATATTTCTTCACCACCAAAGAGAGCTATATCTCGAAATCTGAAATAACAATGATGTCCATCTATAGTATATTCTTCTCTTATTTTGTGCATAAATTCCTTTCGTTCATTTTTTTTCAATTCTCTTATTTTATCTTCATATTTTTGTGCAAAAGATTTAACTGTCGAAAGAAGTTCTGGAACTGGTGTGATATCGGGTCTCTTTTCGGTCCAGTCTTGAATAGTAGAAGTTAGCTTTATGGGTGAATAGCTTAAATGACTATATCCTGTTGTCCAAATAAATTTTTTATAAGATGAGCTTTTAGTTATAGACATTCTATTAAAAAACAATTCTGGCACTACATAGTTATGTGCTCTGGTTAATATTTCAAAATCTTCCCCTGTGGGTGTTTTTTTCTTTATAAATTGTAGTTCCTCATCTTCAGAAATTTTCATAACATCCCTAAAAAGACCAATAAATTTATCTTCCATATTAATTAATATAATTATCAAATAATTTAAATACATATATTCCATTATTCAAAACATGAAATCTCTAAAATTCTTGAAAAAATTGAAATCAAAAAAGATTTTTGTTCAGTTCCCAGAAGGTCTGAAAACAGAAATACAATCAATAAGCAATTACTTAGAAGAGAAAGGATTTGAGGTAGTACTATCTTGTGAACCAACTTATGGCGCATGTGATATTAGAGATGATGAAGCTAAGAGACTAAAATGTGATGCAATATTACATATAGGTCATTCAGACTTTGGAGTTAAATCAAAAATACCAGTTATTTATTGGAAATATTTTTATAAAACTGATCCTATTCCAGTTCTGAAAAAAGAATATAAGAAAATCTCAAAATATGATAAAATTGGTTTAGTTACAAGTATTCAATTTATAAAATCAATACATCCTGTAAAAGAATTTCTAAAGAAAAAAGGAAAGAAAATATTCACAAATAAATCACTTAGTCATACTGGCCAAATTTTAGGATGTAATATTGACGCTGCAAAGAAAATAGAAAATAAAGTTGAATGTTTTCTATACGTTGGCTCAGGTGATTTTCATTCTTTAGGTTTAGATCTAAAAATAAATAAACCAATTTTTATTCTTGACTTAGAAAAAAATATAATAAGACAATTAGATAGTAAAAAATTAAGACAAAAAATAGAATGGAATAAATCATTTTTCAATGAATCAAGAAGAATCGGGATATTAGTTTCTTGGAAAAAAGGTCAGATAAGAGATTTCTGGAAATTAAAGAAAAAACTAAAGGATAAAGAAATTTATATTCTTGCTTTTGATGAAATAACTCCAGAAAAAATACAAGGACTAAAATTAGATTTCCTTATAAATTGCGCTTGTCCAAGAATAGCAATAGACGATATATCAAGATATAAGATTCCTATTGTAAATTATGATGATTTAAATGATATCTAAAAAACAACTTGCTATTACACTTTCAAAACTAAAATCAAATACTAAGCCAAAATTAAAACTAGAACAATATGAGATTCCTGGTGAATTAGCTGCAGATATATTACACGAAGCATATATGCAAGGTGATATAGAAAACAAAATAATAGCTGATTTTGGATGTGGAACTGGTAGATTAGGAATAGGATCTGCATTATTAGGAGCCAAGAAAGTAATTTGCATAGATATTGACAAAAATATTCTAGAAATAGCAAAACAAAACGCACAATCATTAGAAATTAAAAATATAGAATTTATCCAAAAAGATTTGGCTGATTTTGATAAAAAAGTTGATACTGTTATACAAAATCCCCCTTTTGGAATTCAATCTGAAAAATTAGATAGATTATTCTTGAAAAAAGCAATAGTATGTGGAAAGAAAATATATTCTCTTCACAAAGGTCCTGAAGCAAGAAATTTCTTAGAAAATTTCATACAAGATAATAATGGTAAAATTCAAAAGATTCTTAAATTTAAGTTTCAAATACCATATACATTTAAATTTCATAGAAAACCTAAAATAGATATAGATGTAGATTTGTATGTAATAAAAAGGTGCTGAAATGAATCTGAGTGTATTAAAAAAAACCAAGGATTCTGTTATAATTGAGGTAAAAGGAGAATCTAAAACTTTTGTTAATTTGTTAAAAGACGAATTATGGAAAGATAATAATATATTAGAAGCGTCTGCTATAAAAGAGCATCCTTATATGGGCGAGCCAAAATTACTAGTTAAAGTAAAAACAGGCAATCCTATGATAGCAGTTAAGAAAGCAGTTAAGCATTTAGATGTAAAAACCAAGGAAATAAGGGATGAATTTAACAGAGACATAAAAGACTAATTATTTAAGAATATTTAACCAAATAATTTGTAGATACTATGTATGAACCATATGTAGAAGACAAGAAAATTAAAGTAGATCTAAAGAAATTAAAAGAAAAAATATTACAAAAAGCCACAGGATTAAAATCATCAAAATGGGCTATGGTTCTTATTGTTATAGGTCTTGTTGGACTTTCTGGTGGAATTACTGGTTATGTTAGTTATACATCAAAAATATCAGAAATTAATTCTCAGGTTATGATATTAGAAAAACAAATGGAAGCATGTAGCCAAGAATTAGATGTAGTAAAAGCTGATTATGAAGCTTGTGGTACTGATTTGAAAACAGCAATGAATGAACAACAATTATGTCAATCTAATTATGATATTTTAGAAGGAAATTATGAAAGTTGTAGAAGTGATGTAAGTGGTTTACAAAGTGATTTAGCAGATAAAGAAGATGAATTAGATACATTACAAGAAAAATATGATACATTAGAAGAAGAGAAAAAAGGATTGGAAAAAATAGAATGCAGATATGCTAAATTGAAATGTGGAATTATAGGTTGGGATTATTATTTCATAAAGAATGATGATGTAGTTTGTTGTGAAGGTACATCAGCAAGTAGTTGCTCTCCTGAAACACCAGAAGATGCTGATGATATAAAAGAGATTACTTGTTAATAGCTGCTTTTATTAGTCCATTAAACAAAGGATTTGGATTCATAAATCTTGAAGTAAATTCTGGATGAGCTTGAGTTGCAACAAAATATGGATGACTTGGCAACTCCATGAATTCCATTAAAATTTTGCTAGGAGATCTTCCTGAGAAAACAAGACCGTTTTTTTCTAATATTTCTATAAAATTTGGATTTATTTCATATCTATGTCTGTGTCTTTCTAAAACATTTCCTTTTTTGTATAAACTCTTAATTTTTGTTCCTTGCTTTAATATTGCTGGATAAGCGCCTAATCTCATTGTAGCTCCATAATTAGATTTTTTTATTATATCTATCTGATCTGGAATTATATCAACAACAGGATTTTTTGTTTTTTTGTCAAATTCAGTTGAAGTCGCATCTTTTAATTTACATACATTTCTTGCAAATTCTATTACTGATAGTTGCATTCCTAGACATAATCCAAGATAAGGAATATTATTTTCTCTAACATATTTTATAGCTTTTATTTTTCCCTCAATACCAGAAGAACCAAAACCACCAGGAACTATAACTGCATCCATATTTTTAAGTATAGAGATTTTCTCTGGATTTTTTTCAAATTGTTTTGAATTTATCCATTTTATATCTGGATTAACATTATTATTCCAGCATGCATGTTTTATTGCTTCAATAACAGAAATATAAGAATCTGATAAAGTTGAAGTTCCTATATCAAAATATTTGCCTACAATTCCTATTTTTACTTTTTTGTTAATTTTCTTAATATTTTCAGCATAATTTTTCCATTTTTTTAGGTTTGTTTTTCTTGGTTTTAGATTTAAATTTTTAAGGATTTTTTCTCCAAATTTTTGTTGCCCAAAAACTAAAGGAAGTTCATATATATTTTTAATATTATGATCAGAAACTATATGATCTAGTTTAACATTACAAAACATTGCAATTTTATTTCTTCTTACATCATCTAATGGTTTTTCTGATCTACATACAATAAAATCTGGACTGATTCCGATTTCTCTTAATTTTTGTACTGAATGTTGGGTTGGTTTTGTTTTTGCTTCTCCTATATGAGATGGAATTGGAACATATGTTACATGTATGAAAACTGTATTTTCATTTTCATATTTCATTTGTCTTATTGCTTCCATAAATAAGATATTTTCATAATCTCCTATAGTTCCTCCAATTTCTACAAGAACGAAATCTGTATTTTCCATTTGTCTTATTCTTTTTTTTATTTCATCTGTTATATGTGGTATTGGCTGAACAGTTTTTCCAAGATATTTTCCTTGTCTTTCATTATTTATTACTTGATGAAATACTTGACCTGTGGTTATGTTATGAGATTTTGGTATGTCTATATTTAGAAAACGTTCATAATGACCTAAATCCTGGTCTATTTCTCCGCCATCTTTTGTAACCCATACTTCACCATGCTCTGTTGGTCTCATTGTTCCTGCATCAAAATTTATATAAGGATCTATTTTACATGCAGTTACAGTAAAACCAAAAGATTGCAAGATTCTTCCTATAGATGCAGTGCATATTCCTTTTCCTAGACCTGAAAGAACTCCTCCTGATATAAAAACATAATTAGGTCGCATATTATATTTTATTTTTTAGAAGATTAAAGTTTTGTTGTGATTAAAAGAAAATAAAAAAAAATCAATATTTTCTTTTGTAATATATGTAAAACATTGCATTGCAAAAAATCATAGCCAAACCTATTCCTCCTAAAATTGAAGCCAATGTATGTGCACTTATTGTTCTTT